>DATEOQ010000157.1:0-3748 GCA_035273905.1 Candidatus Eiseniibacteriota bacterium
TCGGGCGGCGTCGCGGGAGCGGGCGTGGGCCTCGGCATGGGCATGGCGTACGCTGGTGCGGCGACGCGCGCGCCGCTCGAGGTGGTGCCTGCGGCCCCGGCCTCGCACGTGTGGCACGTGGCGAGCGCGGGGCGCGTGAGCGGACCGTTCGCCGTGACCGAGATCCGCGACGCCGTGGCGTCAGGACAGATGAACGCGTCGAGCCTCGTCTGGACCGCCGGGATGGATGGGTGGACGCCTATGGGTTCGGTGCCGGCCCTCGCCCCCCTCGTCGCGGAGCCCCCGCCGCCTCCGCCTCCGGCGCCGTAAGTTGTAGTGTAGGGGGATGCTGGCCAGGCGAGGCATCCCTCGGATCCCGCGGGCGTGACGGTCTTCGAAGTCACGCTCCTGATCGCGCTCGGCTCCTTCGCGGCCGGCCTCCTCGGCGCGCTCACGGGACTGGGTGGCGGCATCGTGATCGTGCCGATGCTCACCCTCGTCTTCCACGTCCACCTTCGCTACGCGGCCGGCGCCGCACTGGTGTCGGTGATCGCCACGTCGTCGGGCGCGGGGGCCGCGTACGTGCGCGAGGGCTTCACCAACATCCGCCTCGCCATGTTCCTCGAGATCGCGACCGTGCTGGGCGCGCTCGCCGGCGCCTACGCCGCCGCGTTCGTGCCTCCTCGGGCGCTCGCGATCGCCTTCGCGGCCGTCCTCCTTCATGCGGCGTACCGCTCCCTGCGACCTCACCCCGATCGCGCGACGCTCGCGGCTCCCCACCCCTGGGCGGCACGCCTCCGGTTGAACGGCGCCGAGCCGTTGCCCGACGGTGACAACCGCGCGTACACGGCGCAGAGCGTGCCGCTCGGATTCGCGATCATGTCCGTGGCCGGCGCGATCTCGGGCTTGCTCGGGATTGGCTCGGGAGCGCTCAAGGTCCTCGCGCTGGACCAGGCGATGCGGCTCCCCTACAAGGTCTCCGCGGCCACGAGCAACTTCATGATCGGCGTGACCGCCGCCGCGAGCGCGGGCATCTACATCCGGCGCGGCTACGTCGATCCCGGCCTCGCGTTCCCGGTCATGATCGGGGTGCTCCTCGGTGCTTTGGTGGGAGCGCGCCTCCTCGCAGCGGCGCCGACGCGGCACCTGCGCACGCTGTTCACGGTGGTCATCGTCGTGCTCGCGATCGAGATGCTCGCGCGCGCGGTGCGGGGAGAGTTCTGATGGCCACGCCGACGCGTCTGTCGGGGCTCTTGGGACGCGTGCTCCAGACCGGCGTCGGGGTGAGCGCGGCCGTCGCGCTCCTCGGAGGCTCGATCTACCTCGGCCGCCACGGAGCGTCGTTGACCGAGTACGGCGAGTTCCACGGCGTGCCGGCAGGACTCGACAGTGTGCACGGGATCGTGCGCGGCGCGCTCGAGGGACGCGGCCGGTGGATCACGCAGCTCGCGCTCTTGATCCTGATCGCGACACCCATCGCGCGCGTGGCGCTGTCCGCCGTCGCGTTTGCCCGGGAGGACGACCGGACCTACGTCGCGATCTGTCTCTTCGTGCTCGCGATGCTACTGGTGGGGCTTCTCGGCGGAATCGCCTGACGCGGGCGTCGACCCGGTCGTCGCCTTCACCCCCTCCAGATTCACGACGGCGCTGTACCAGATCGCGTCCGGATCGATGCGGATCGATTTGGTCTGCGCGTCGATCGCGAGCGAGCGCTGCCCGACCTGGACCGAGTCCCGGATGCCCGCGGGCAAGATCACCGGCTTCAGCTTGTCGACCGGGAGCTTCACGCTGAAGCCCTTCGTCTCGGTCAGGTTCGCGAGCAGGCCAGGCACGTTCACCTTGTCGAGCACCCAGCCGCACACGTGCTTCTGTTCGTCGAGAATCGAATCGATCGCGGCCCAGGACTCCTTCGACGGGTTGACCCGGATGCGGAGCCTCGTCTCAGGAAACACGAGCGCGGCGACGACGCGGCGTCCCTTGATGCCGAGGTCGATGCGGCCGGTGACGAGATAGTCGGCTGGAATCACGTTCCCCGAGACCTTCTGGGTGATGTCCAGGTCGCCACAGGTCAGCCCGGCCACGTGCTTCCCGTCCCAGATGAAATGGATCGTCGCATCGCCGCGCCCTTCCTTGATGGAGATGGGGAGCTTGAGGGAGATGCTGTCTCCGCCGAAAGCGATCCCAGGCGGCTTGGGCCGGATCTTGCCGAGGACCTGATCGATGTTCACGTCGACCGTGAACTCGCCGATCGTGACGACCTTCTTCACCTTCTTCGCGACGTGCGCCTTGATGCCGCTCAGCCGGAGCGTGATGCGATTCGCGACATCCCGGAAGAGGCGATCGATGACGTTCCGGATGAACGCCGTGGGCACCGCCACCACGACGTCCCCCTGAGGCAGGGCCCGGATGCGCGGATCGCCCGCGATCAGCTCTGCGGCACGAGCGCGGAGCGAGTCCTGCTCCGCCTGGAGGCGCCCGATCTCGAGGTCCCAGCGCTTGCGCTCGTCGGACGAGGGCGTGCGCGCGCAGCCCGCGGCCAGGAGCGCGGCCAGGATCCCGATGAAGAGACCGCGCCGGGCCATCACGACGGAGCCGCCTTCTTCTTCGGCTTCTTCTGGACCCGGACGCCGATCCCCTCCTCGCCTCCCGTGACCTTGCCCACCTTCGCGTCGAGCGTGATCCACAGCTTGCCGCCGGCGGCGAGGACGCGCTCCACCGAAAGGTCGAGGGGAACGACGAGCGAATCGAGCTGGAACCCTTCTTCCTGAACGGCGGGCACCTGGATCGAGCGCCCGAGCACGACCGGCACCTCGATCTCTGGTATGGCCTCCTGGATCCGCGGAAGTGCCTTTCGCGCGAGGAGCGCCTTGCCGCCGCTCCCCAGCACGTTTTCGAGAAGACCGGCTTCGAGGATCTCCAGACGGTCGATCGCGATCTTCACGTGGAGGACGTCGGTCACGGAATCGACCGCGACTTCCCCGAGTCCGCCGTGCACGCGGATCCGAACCCTGCGGTCGGGGGTCGCGCTGCGGTTCGCGTAGCCCTCGATCGTGATCACGCCGAACTTGTCGCGGAGGCGGATGGTCGCCCCCTCGAGATGGACGACGATGCGTTTGCCGACGAGCTTCTCGATGGGGAGCTGCGATTGGAAGAGATCACCGACGACGGCTTCGTCGATCCCGATGAGGAATCGGTCACGCGGGACGAGGGATCCGCGCTCCTCCTCCTGGATCAGCTCGCGGATTCCTTGGTTCTGTCGCTCGAGGAGGGCCTTCTTGGCGAGATAGTTGAGCTCGTCATCGGAGGGCGCGCAACCGGCGAGGAGCATCCCACCCGCCACGACTCCAAGCACCCAGATCCGAATCACGGGCGGAGGATAACCGCAGGGCCTGGTTGCTCCAACCCCTTGAAAAATCTGCCCTGCCCTGCCCGGCTTGCGGGTCCATACGCGGTCCCTTAAGCACCCATCGGCTCGACAAATGGAGCCCGTATCGGCCCGGCGAGCGGGAATGGCCCCAGATATGCGTTTAGGAGCCCCTAGACAGTCAGTTTTCTTCAAAGGAGGTCTGGATCATGAAGCTCACAGGAATGCGAATCGCTGGCTTGCTCGGAGGCGTTCTCGCGCTGGCGCTGGTTGCGACGGCCCAGGGCGCGACCCACCACTCCGACAAGTCGTTCGAGCAGCACGTGCTCTCGAAGATGCACGAAGTGAATCAGATGGAAATCGCGATGGGCAAGATGGCGGAGCGGAAGGGGCAGGCAAGCAGCG
>DATEOQ010000158.1:0-10637 GCA_035273905.1 Candidatus Eiseniibacteriota bacterium
ACGAACGAGCCGGGCGGCTCGTCGAACGCTCCCTCGAGCGAGCCCGCGCCGCCTATGCCCGGGCCGCCGTCCAGCCCGCGCGTGTTCCGCTTCTATCAGGAATCGCCGACCACCCTCGATCCCGCGCTCGCCGCCGACGCGTACTCGTCCACGGTGGTGGCGCAGATCTACAGCCCGCTGGTCGGGCTCACCTCCAATCTCGAGCCCACGCCGCAGGTCGCCGATTCCTGGACCATCTCGCGCGACGGCAAGACCTACGTCTTCCACATCCGCGAGGGCGTCCGCTTTCACAATGGCCGCGAGGTCACGGCGGACGACTTCGTATACACGCTCACGCGCTGTTTCCAGGAGCCGTTCCGGTCCGAGGGCCTCGCGGCGGGATACCTGGACGCCATCGACGGCGTCCCCGAGTTCCTCGCCGGCAAGGCCACGAGCGTCCGCGGCATTCACGCCCTCGATCGGAAGCATCTCGAGATCAAGCTGAGCCGCCCGTACCGTCCGCTGCTCTCCGCGCTCGCCCTCGACCAGACCTCGGTCGTGCCGCGCGAGCTCATGGACCGGCACGGAAACGCGATCCTCGAGGTGAATCCCACGGGCTGCGGGCCGTTCAAGTACGTGCGCCGGGACGAGCGGAGCGTCGTTCTCGCCGCGAATCCTGACTACTTCATGGGTGTCCCCGCGATCGACTCGCTCGTCTTCTTCACGCCCTCCGGCGACGTCATCTCGCAGGGGGCGAACGCGCTCCTGGACGGGCGCGCCACGCTGTCCACGCTGCCGATCGACCGCGTGGAGGAGTTCCGCGCCCGCGCCGGCGTCACGATGCTCCGCTGGCAGGACCTCACGCTCGCCTTCCTCGGCATGAACGCGACGATCCCGCCGCTCGACGACCGGCGGGTGCGCCAGGCCCTCGCGCTCGCGGTGGACCGCCAGGCGATGATCCACTTCCAGCCCGAAGGAAAGACGCTCGCCACCGGGATCCTGGCGCCGGGCGTGCCCGGCTACTCGCCCGCGACGCGCACCTACCCGCGGGACGTCGCTCGGGCGAAGGGGCTGCTCCACGACGCGGGCTACGGTCCGGCGCATCCCCTCCCGACCCTCAAGCTCTACAAGTCGGTCACGTCGAACGCGGGTGTTCGTGCCCTCGACTCGCTCATGGTCCGCTCGCTGGCGGAAGCGGGGATCAAAGTGGAGATCCAGTACGTCACGTGGAAGGTGCTGGACGACGCGATCACGGGACGCAAGGCGCAGCTCTTCAGCCTCTCCTGGGTCGCCGACATCCCCGATCCCGACACGTTCCTCCGCGCCCTCTTCTACTCGTCGAGCTCGACCAACTACTTCAAGTACCGGAACGCCGTCGTGGATTCGCTCCTCGACGCGGCCCGGAGCGCCGACGACCCGAAGATCGCCCAGGCGGCCTATCAGAACGCCGAGGAGCGGATCCTGCGCGACGCGCCGTTCGTGCCTCTCTTCCATCCGACCAATTTCATCGGTCTTCGAAGCAACGTCGTCGGTCTCCAGATGAACCCGCTCGGCATCTCGACCCTGGCCATGGAGAAGCTCCGCTTCGCGGAGCCGAAGGCGGATGGCGACACCCGAAGCGCGGCCCGCTGACGGTCCGCGCCGCTCGCGCGGCGGCCTTCAGGCGCGGATCTTCCTCACGTTCGGCATCATCGTCGTGGGGTTGGTCACCGCTGCCGTCACGTTCTTCGTCCGGAGCGAGTCCGATTCGCTCCTCCGTGAGACGAAGAAGCGCGGCTTTGCCGTTGCGCGGAGCATCGCCTGGCTCTCCACGCCGGCGCTCCTCTCCTACAACTACATCGCGCTGAGCCAGGCGGCGAGCCGCTCGCAGGCCGGGAGCGAGATCGCGTACGTCGTGATCTACGACAAGGAAGGGCAGATCGCCGCGGACAGCCGGAATCCCAACTCCTTCGGGCAGCCGCCGCGGGAGTCGGCCGACTTCGCCGCTCAGTCCGCGCGCGAGGAGCGCTGGAGCTTCATCGAGCCGCGGCGCCCGGGTGACGCGCGGCTCCTCGAGATCCTCCTGCCCGTCTATGTCGAGGGATACGAGGTGAAGTGGGGCACCGTTCGCGTGGGGATCTCGCTCGAAGGCCTGGATCACGAGGTGGCCGCGCTCACCAAGAACCTCATCATCGCCGGCTTCCTCGCCGCCATCCTGTGCCTCCTCGGTGCGCGATTCGCGGCGGGGCGCATCACGAGGCCGATCGCCCGGCTGGTCGGCGCCACGCGCGCGATCGCGCAGGGGGACTACTCCCAGCGGCTGAACTTGAAGAGCGGGGACGAGATCGAGACCCTGGCGTGGCACTTCGATCACATGGCCGACGAGGTCCAGCGGCAGCAGGCCGAGATCCTGGCGAGCCGCGAGAACCTCGCCCGTATGAACCAAACTCTCGAGGCCGCGGTGGAGGCGCGCACGCACGCGCTCACGGAGTCCGAGGCCAAGTACCGGATCCTCGTCGACAGCTCGCCGCAGGGCCTCTTGATCGTGCAGTCGGGCAAGGCGGTCTTCGCCAATCCCACGCTCGAGCCGATGACCGGACGCCCCGCGACGGATCTCGTGCGGCCCGAGTTCGACCCGATGCAGCTCTTCGCTCCCGAGTCGCAGGCCGCGGTGCGCGAGGCGATCCACGCTCCCGCGCGCGACCGGGCCCCGATCCAGGCCGAGATGGTCCACGCCTCGGGGCGGAAGGTGTTCGCCGAGATGCAGGTCGTGCCGCTCGTCTTCCAGAACGCGCCGGCCGCGATGCTCCTCCTGTCCGACGTCACCGCGGTCCGCGACCTGCAGGACAGGCTCCTTCGCGGCGAGAAGCTCCGCGCGCTGGGCGAGCTGGCGGCGGGCGTGGCGCACGACTTCAACAACAACCTCGGGATCATCCTCGGGCGCACGCAGCTCCTTCTCATGAAGACGGCCGACCCGGAGGTCTCGTCCGGCCTCAACGTGATCCGCCAGGCCGCGATGGATGGCGGCGAGGCGGTGCGCCGGATCCAGCAGTTCAGCCGCGTGCGCGAGGATCGCGCGCACGAGGTGCTCGATTTGAGCGAGATCGTCGAGGAGGTCGTGGAGATCACGCGCGGCAAGTGGAAGAACGAGAGCGAGCGGCGCGGGGTCAAGGTGGACGTGGCCGTGGAAGCGTCGAGTCCGCGCCCCATCCTCGGCTCGCGCGCGGAGATCCGCGAGGCGCTCACGAATCTCATCTTCAACTCCGTGGACGCGCTCCCCGAAGGTGGAACCATCACGGTCCGCTGCCGCGCCGACGGAGACGAGTCGATCGTCGAGGTGGCCGACACCGGCATCGGGATGAGCGAGGACGTGAGGAGCCGGATGTTCGAGCCGTTCTTCACGACCAAGGGCATGTCGGGGAACGGGCTCGGGCTCTCGATGGTCTACGGCATCGTGTCCCGCCACAAGGGGACGATCGAAGTGGAGACCTCACAGGGCTCGGGGACGGTCGTCCGCATGCGCCTTCCGGCGACGGAGCTCGAGGGAAACGTGACGCCCGCGCGACCGCGGTACGAGGCGCCGGCGCGTGCGCGCATCCTCGTCGTGGACGATGAGGTCGAGATCCTCGCGGTGCTGCGCGAGGCCCTCGAGCGCGCGGGGCACTTCGTCGAAACCGCCTCCTCGGGCAGCGAAGGCATCGAGCGATTCCGGAACGGCGCGTTCGACGTCGTGCTCTCGGACCTCGGAATGGCGGACGTGGGGGGATGGGACGTGGCGCGCGCGGTGCGCGAGAAGGGACCGCGGCGCGTGGTGCTGGGGCTCGTCACCGGGTGGGGGGCCACGATCAGCGAGGAGATGGTCCACGCGCACGCCGTGAACTTCGTGATCGCGAAGCCCTTCGACGTGGAGGATCTCGTGTCGAAAGTGAATCAGTCCCTGGAGGCGGTCGCTATGCCTCCAGCCGCTTGATCCAGCGCACGTCCCCCGACTTGAGCCGCCGCTCCCGGTACCCCACCGCTTCGAGGAACCGCTCGCCGTCGTCCAGCCCCATCGGCATGTCCGCCGTGATGGATTGCGCGGCGTGCTCCTCCACGAGGAACGCTTCCACCATCTCGAGCGCGGCGCGGCCGTATCCTTGCCCACGCTCCGACTGCGAGAGCACGAGCCCGCGCAGCACCGACGGCACCTCGTCCGAACCCACCTCCACTTCGATGGTCCCGATCAGCGCCTTCGTGTCCGTGCGTCGGATGGCGAAGTAGTAGCGGCTGTCGTCGGCGATCGCCTCTTCGTACATCTCTTCGACCGTGTTGGGATCGAAGTCCGCGGTGCCGGTGACGGCCTCGAAGTAGTCGGGTGCGTCGAGATAGACCTTCCAGATGGTGGGCAGGTGCTCCGCCCCGGGCACTTCGAGCGTGACCAGGGGACCGTCGATACGGGTGGTGGATTCGCTCATCGTAGGAGAACGGCCTTTTGCGTGCGCACCCGGTGTCCGGACCGTAGCTGGATGAAGTAGACGCCGGTCCCGACCGGATTCCCCCGGTCGTCGGTGCCGTCCCACGTGAACGGCGAAGTCCCCGCGCGGCCGGACAGGTCAGCGAGGGTGCGCACGAGCGACCCGTCGGCACGATAGACCCGTACCATAAAGCGGCCATCCTGGTCCAGGGACACGGGGAACGAAGCGGCGCGCGTGAATGGATTCGGCTGCACCCGGCCGATCGCGAGCACGCGGGGCGCTCCACCGGGACCCACGCCCGCGGTCACCGCGGCGTTCACGGGGCCCGCCGTGCTCGACGGCTCTCCGTCCCGCGATACCGTGAGCCAGTAGTCGTAGTCCACGCCCGCGACCACCTGCTCGTCGATGTAGGTGCCGCTCCGGGATTCCCAGGGCAGGGTTGCGAGCGTCCCCCGGCCCTCGGCGTCGCTCGCGCGCTCGATCCGCACCGTTCCGCCCGTGTCCTCGGAGAGATTCCACTCGAGCCGCACGCCCGGCCGGTCCATCAACGCGATCGCGCTGAAGCCGTTGATTGCGACCGCCGTCGCGGCGCAGTCGTCGGTTCCGCTCACCTGCACGTCGTCGATCCACCAGCCGAGGCCTTCGTTGGGCGGAACGGATCGGAAGTGCCAGGCGAACTGGACGGGCCCGCTCAAACCGTCGAGCGGGAACACGGCTTCGGTGAAGGTCGCCTGCTGGCCGGTCCAGCGGGTGCTGTTCGAGTAGCCCCCCACGGGGAAGATCGTCGTCCAGGTCTCGGCTCCGTCGACGGAGACCTCCACGTTCAGCCCGTCGATGCCGGGCTCCGACGAGTAGCGCTGCCAGAAGCGGAGCGTGTCCGCGGGGCCGGCGAGCCAGATTGGCTGGCTCACGAGCCGCGCGTCCTGGGCCGGCGCGTAGGTGTCGATGGAGCCCGGCTTGCCCAGCCGCCACGCCCACATGCCCCCCGGGGTGTGATTGACGCCCGCCTCGCGATGCCACTCGTTCACACCGTCGCAGCCGAGGGGCACCGAGATCCAGCGGCGGATCGTGCCCTCGAACGAGTCGCAGATTCCGGTCTTCGCCCCGACCAGGACCTGCACGCTGTCGCTGTCGACGAGTCCCGCGGCCGCGTGCACGCCGAAGGCCACGTTCACGCCGCGCGGGTCGGGCGCCGGCAGGATGGTGGCCGTGACGGCGGAGCCCAGGCTGCTCGAGCCTCCCGCGATCGACCCGTACGTGATCGTGTCGGTGTCCACCGCCATGAACGCGGGCTCGGGATGGATCTTCGCGCCGAGCGATCCGGTGGCGCTCACGGCGTTGTTGAAGAGAGGGAAGTGGAGCTGCACCACTTCGCCCGACTCGGCGCGCCCGTTCCCGTTGTTCGGCGTGCCGGAGGCGGGTGCGTCGTCGACGAGGATGGGAAGGCGTCGGACGTCCACCCCGGTGACGAAGAGGTTTGCCGTGATGTCCCCTCCGGCCTCCGCGATGTTCCGGATCGCGACCTGGCTGGGAACATGGAAGCAGGAGGTCGCGCTGCTGGGACACGAGTTGCCGTTGAACGCCGTGCTGTTGAGCGGGCCGGGCCAGGGATCGTAGCGATCGCCGCGGTTGCCGCTCACGGAGGTAGACAGGCCGCAGACGTCCTCGGTGCCGAGCAAGCCGGCCCCCACATCGAGGTTCTGGTTCCCCGGACGGCCCCCCTGCTCGGGCCCTCCGGCTTCGACCACGTCGACCAGCTTGTGCGCCGGGTCGTCGTTGTCGAAGCGGTTCTCATCGATGTGGTAGATCACGAGCCCGTGCGCGGGGCCGAGCCCCGCCTCGATGGAGGAGCGCACGAGCATGGAGTCGAAGCCGACCGGTTGCCGGTTCTCGACCAGGAAGTACTCGTTCGATTCCTGCCCGTTCGTCCACAGTCGGAAGACCTGGCCCGAGGTCTCCACCGGCGGGATCGTCACCCCCGAGGAGTCCTGCGTCACCCACGTCGGCTCGACCCAGCCGAGTCTCGCCTTGCACCAGGCGGACATGTGCGCGGGCGTCGTCCCCGGCGGGGTGGTGGGCGAGTGCGTGTAGAGGCCGTAGGCCATGACATCCCATTCGCCGTCGCCGGAGCTCTGGGTATCGACCGTGTCGTAGAGGTCGGGAAGTCCGAGGACGTGGCCGAACTCATGGCAGAAGACGCCGATCGAGATGAGATCGCCCGCGCTGTAGTACGCCGAGTTGAGTCCCCATTCCTCGGGCTCGGTCGTGAACGTGAAGAGCGTCGTTCCGTCGAGCGTGAGTCCGCCGGGCAGATTCCATTTCATCGACCAGATCTGGTCGATGCTCCCCGTCTCCTCGCCGCCGGGTCCCGCGTGCACGACGAACACGCCGTCCGCGAAGCCGTCGCCGTCGCCGTCGAACTGGGACCAGTCGATGTCCTGGTTGGCAAGGAGCATCGCGTCCTGCGCCATCCCTTGCGCGTTCATGGGGAATGTGTTGCCGAATCCCGACTGGCTGTTCGTGTAGTACGAGTAGGGGTGAGGCGCCGTGTACCACCGCGTCACCGTGCCCTGGATGTCGAGCTGGTTGCGCGAGGTCTCGCGGTAGTAATCGCGGAAGCTTCCCGTCGGGCGCGTGCCGACGCTGAAGAGAAGGCTGTCGTAGGCCGCGGGGGTGTGCGCCAGCGTGTCCGCGGCGAAATCCGGGAACTGGAGCAGGATCACGACCACCTTCTTCACGCCGGTCGTGGTCGTGAGCGCTTCCGCGCGATCCACTTCGGGGGCGCGGTGGAGCTGCGTGAAGAGCGCGCGGGCGCGCGAGACCCCACGGCTCCCGGGCCGTTGCATGTCGAGGGGAGGCGCGGCGTGAGCGGTCGACGCGCCCACGGCCAGGCACACTCCAAGGAGCAGCCCTTGAAGGCGCATGCGCAAGTAGAGGGAACTCCTTCCGGCGATGAAAGAGCGGCTAAGTCGGAGGTGGGCTTACTGTTGGGCGGAAGCTGGTTTCGTGCGCCCGAAGCTCGAGCGCTCCTGCTTCCCCCATCCACCACGCCCGAGAAGCATATCGACGAGCGCGCCCAAGCGGAAGAGGAGAGTCAAGATACGGTAGGAGAAGTTTTCGAAGATGCCGATGGCCACCATCTGCGCGAAGTCGCCCCAGGAGCGGTAGAGCCCGAACGAGAGCTCTTCCAGGAACACGGCCGAGATGGACAGGAACGCGCCCGAAGTGACGGAGAGGAAGAGAAACGCCCAGAAGTAGAGCGGGTCGAGGAAGCCCATGAAGTACGCGATCGGGATGATGATGTAACCGACCAGCTCGACGATGGGTCCCATGAACTCGAACAGGAAGTAGTACGGGACGCCGATCCAGCGGAGTGTGCCCGAGTGCTTGCCCCAGATCAGGCTCTTGTGGGACCAGAGCGACGTGACCATTCCTCGGTGCCAGCGGCTTCGCTGCCGCGCGAGCGCGCCCAGGCCTTCGGGCACCTCGGTCCAGCAGATGGGATCGGGCAGGAAGACGACCGAGTACTCGCGGTTCATCTCACGCATGCGCCGATGCAGCCGGAGCACGAGCTCCATGTCCTCGGTGACCGTGCTCGTGTCGTAGCCCCCGGCCTCGATCACCACGTCCTTCCGGAACAGGCTGAACACGCCCGAGAGGATGAGGAGGCTGTTCATGGCGGAGAGCCCGAGGCGGCTCGCCACGAACGCGCGCAGGTACTCGACCACCTGGAACGCGGCGAGGATGTTCGTCGGGAGCTTGGGCTCGACCACCCGGCCGCGCTGGATCTTGCATCCGTTCGCGACGCGCACCTGGCCGCCCACCGCGATCACGCGATCCGGATCCTCGAGGAAGGGGCGCACCACGCGCAGCAGCGCGTTCTCCTGGAAGATCGAGTCCGCGTCGACCGTGCAGAAGAGGGGATACCGGGACAGATTGAGCCCCATGTTGAGCGCGTCCGACTTCCCGCCGTGTTCCTTGTCCACGACCATCAGGTTGGGCACCGCGGCCGTGCGATAGATGCCGCGGATCGCGCCGAGCGTGGAGAGGCCGCGCCGGTAGACCGCTTCCCGGCGCTCGAGTCCGAACTCGCGGGTGAGCTTCTGGAGCGTGTCGTCGGTCGATCCGTCGTTGATCACGATCACCTCGTGCTGCGGGTAATCGAGCGACAGAACCGATCGCACCGAGTCGACGATACCGGCCGACTCGTTGTGCGCGGGCACGAGCACGCTGATCGGAAACGTGAAGTGCGATTTCGCGACGGCTTCGTAGTCCGCGTAGAAGTTCTGCGCGAGCCGCCGGCGCATGTCGAAGAAGCTGAGGATCAGGAGTCCGAACAGCACGAGCTGGAGCGCGCTGAAGTAGAACAGGATGACGAGGCTGACCATGTGGATCAGGTGCATCGCCCAGGGCTCGAGGACGTAGCCGTGCATCACGCCGTCTCCCGCTGGGCTGCCGGAACGATGCCCATGGCGGAGAGCCCCTCGGCGGCGCTGTCCCGCGCGAAGCGGTCGTCGCTCGTGAGCGTGCGGAGGAGCACGTCCTTCGACGGCTCGCCCAGCGCGACGAGCGCGTCCAGCGCGTTCTTCCGGACCCACCACGACCGGTCGCGCAAGAGCTCGCCGAGCGCGTCGGCGTAGCCCGACTCGCGGAGCTTGCCGAGCGATTCGGCGGCATGCGCGCGCACGAACCAGATGGGATCGTGGAGCAACGGGGCGAGGAGCGGTGCGGTCGAGCGATCTCCCACGTGCCCCAGCGCCCAGGTCGCGGCGGAGCGCACGTCGGAGTCGGTGTCGAGGAGCGCGTCCGCGAGCGACCGCGTCGCGCGCGGATCCCTGATCTCGCCGAGGATGCGCGCGGCCCAGAATCGCGCCTTGGGCGAGCCGTCGCGGAGCGTCTTGATGAGAAGCGGTGCGGTGCGCGAGCCCATCTCCATGCAGATGGCGGCGATGCGCGCGGAGACGGCCTGATCGTGCTTGCCCAGGAGCGCGACGAGGGCTTCCTCCGTTGCCTGGAGCCGCATCCGTCCGAGCGAGCGCGCCGCGACGTTCCGCACGTCGGGATCGCGATCCTCGAGCGCGGCGAGGAGCGTGGGCACCGACTGCGGCAGCTTGAGCTCGCCCAGGATCCGGAGCGCGTGCGCGCGCGTCCACTTGAGCCGGCTCTTCGCATCCTTCAGGTGCCGGTTCACCGCCCCCGACTCTTCGAGCGCGCGGAGCACGTCGAGGCGGAGCGACAGCTCGAGCTGGCTGATCTCCTCGGCCGCGAGCTCCGACCAGCGTCCCGAGAGCGACCTCACGAGCCAGGGGAGCGCCTCGCGCTGTCCCTCCGGCGAGCGCAGGAGCAGGAACCGCTTCCGCAAGTTCTCCAGGAAGCGCTGCTTCGAGTCCTCTTCACGGTTCGAGTAGATCTTGTTGACGATCGCGGCGACCGTGGTGAGCGCGACGATGGCGAGGAGGAGGAGCAGCGTGAAGATGAGGGACCGGTAGTCGATCATCTCACCACCGCGCCGATCCCGAGACGCCGAGGTACCACGTCTCGTAGGAATTGTTGTCGACCGAGTAGGAGGCTTCGAGGCCGAGCGGGAGCGTTCCGAACGCGGTCAGGTTCAGGTACCCGCTCCAGCTGTGCGTCCAGATGTCTGCGAAGTTGGTGGAGTTGATCCCGGCGAACTCGTAGCGGAAGCCGTAGTCGACCGCCGAGCGCTCCACGTAGCCCGCGATCCCGACGCCGGCCGAGCCGCGAATGCTGCCGAGCGGGGTGAAGTAGCTCGGGCTGGCGAAGTCCCAGTCGCGGTACGTGAGCCGGCTGTCCACCGTGACGCTGGGGGTCGCCGCCTTCACCTTGTAGGACGCGCCGCCGCCGGCGGTCCACCGGCGGTTGTCGTCGGAGTAGATGCCGCGCGAGACCACGGCGTCCGCGGTGCCGCGCGCGCTCCACTGCCATCCGAGCCCGCCCTCGTACTCGTTCACGTGCCCCGGCACGAACGCGCTGTCGGGTACCGTTTCCTTGAGCGCGACGTAGTCGCGATGGATCGCGGCGCGCGGCGTGAACCGCCCCGAGAAGCGCCAGACGCGCGCGCCCCACCCGAAGAAGGTGTCCTCGTCGCCGAGCGGGAAGAGCATCGTCCCCGGGTTCTGCTCGAACGACCGGTACTCCACCGAAGCCGCGGCCTGCCACGGGTACCCGCGCAGGAACGATCCGTCCACGCGCGTCACCACGGTC
>DATEOQ010000159.1:0-3755 GCA_035273905.1 Candidatus Eiseniibacteriota bacterium
AGCCGCACCCGGAAATCGTGCCCGCGCGCTTCCAGCACGGGGCGCACGGTCTCCACGGCGTCCTCGATGACCCCCGACAGCTCCATGCGGTCGCGGCGGAGCTCGAGCTTGTTCCGCGTGATGCGCGAGAGATCGAGGAGATCGTCGATCAGCCGCACCATGTGCTGCACCTGCCGCTGGAGGATCGCCTGCGCCTCTTCGCGCAACGCCTCATTGTTCCCGGCCAGGCCCATGAGTTCGTGGGCGTACTGGATCGGAGCGAGCGGATTCCGGAGCTCGTGCGCGAGGGTGGCGAGGAACTCGTTCTTGCGCCGATCGTCTTCGGCCATCCCGGCGACCCTCCTCCGCAGCTCCTGCTCGAGGAGATGGCGCTCGGCGATCTCGGTCTTGAGCGCGCGATTCGCCTCGCCCAGCTCGGTGGTGCGCTCGTTCACGCGCATTTCGAGCTCCGCGCGCGCGTGGCGCAACCCCTCCTCGGAACGCATCCGCTCGGTGAGATCGCGCGTGATCTTGAGAAACCCGCGGACCGATCCGTCGGGGTGGTAGAGCGTCGTGATCACGACATTAGCCCAGAAGCGGGATCCGTCCTGGCGGAGGCGCCATCCCTCGTCCTCGAATCGCCCGGTCTTGGCGGCGTTCTCGAGCTCGGTATCGGGCCACTTGGAGAGGAGCATCTCCTCGGGATAGAAGACGGAGAAGTGCTTCCCGAGGATCTGATCGGGCGTGTAGCCCTTGATGCGCTGCGCCCCTTCATTCCACGTGATGATGACGCCCGTGGGATCGAGCATGAAGATCGCGTAGTCGCGCACGCCCTGCGCGATGACCTGGAAGTTCTCCCGCGAGCGCCGGAGCGACTCCTCGGCGGCACGACGGGCGTCGAGCGCTTCGAGGAGCTCGGGCGGCGAGGGCTGCGGTTCCTTCTTGCGAAAGAAGCGGCTGAGCGGAGTGCGCGCGATCATGCTCCTTCGAGTCTACGCACGCCCGCTTCCGTGGCGCAACCCCCGCAGGGCTTAACCCCATGACAGGAGCCAATCTAACCCAGGTCAGCCCGGTATTGACGGGAGCCCGTCTCCCGGCTATTGTCCGGGCTTGCCGCCCCATACACTCCCAATCAGACAAGATCGTGGACGTCACGGACGACCGCAGCCGCGTCGATGTGGAACAGTTGCTCGAGCTCTACCGGACCACCTGGTGGGCTCACGATCGCTCGCGCGATCTGGTGCGTCGGGCGCTCGATCACTCGCATCCCGTGCTCACCGTGTGGGACGGACCGACGCTGATCGGATTCACCCGCGTCATCTCGGACCTCACGTTCCGGGCCACCATCTGGGACGTGATCGTGCGGCCTTCGCATCAGGGGCGGGGCATCGGCACCCAGCTCATGCACGCGGTGCTGGACCATCCGGACCTCAAGACGGTCACCACCTTCTTCCTTTTGACCCGCGACAAGCATTCGTTCTACGAGCGTCTGGGTTTTCGTCACGAGCCCGACAAGTCGATGATCCTTCGGCGATGAGCCGGCCCGCGGCGGTCCTCCGCCAGACACCCCCATCAAGAAGGAGAGGAGCGGAATGGAGAGCTTGAAGACGGCCAAGGATGTCGTGAAGTTCTGCGAAGAGCGCGGCGTGGAGATGATCCACCTCTGGTTCGTGGACATCCTGGGCCAGCTCAAGGCCGTCGCCATCACGCTGCGCGAGCTGGGCACGGCGCTCGAGGAGGGCGTGGGGGTGGACGGCTCGTCGGTGGAGGGCTTCGCGCGGATCTACGAGAGCGACCTGGTCGCGAAGCCGGACGTCAGCACGTTCCAGATGCTCCCCTGGAAGGTGAACGGCGAGAACGTCGGCCGACTCATCTGCGACATTCACAATCCGGACGGCTCCCCGTACATGGGGGACACCCGCTACGTCATGAAGCGGCTCGTGAAGAAGCTCGCCAAGGACGGCTACACGGCCTACCTCGGACCGGAGCTCGAATACTTCTACTTCAAGGGCCTCAAGGATCGCACGCTCCTCGATACCGCGGGCTACTTCGACCAGGTGCCGGACGACATCGGCACCGAGCTGCGCTCCCGCACGGTCGAGGCGCTCCAGGCGATGGAGATCTCCGTCGAGGCGTCGCACCACGAGGTGGCGCACAGCCAGCACGAGATCGACCTCCGCTACTCCGAGGCGCTCAAGATGGCGGACCAGACGATCACCTACCGCTACGTCGTGAAGGAGATCGCGCGTCAGAGCGGCTACTACGCCACGTTCATGCCGAAGCCGGTCTACGGCCAGAACGGAAGCGGCATGCACGTGCATCAGTCGCTCTTCAAGGCCGGGAAGAACGTCTTCCACGATGCCAAGGACAAGCAGCACCTCTCCAAGGCCGGCCGCTCGTACCTGGCGGGCGCCCTCGCGCACATGCGCGAGATCACCTCGGTCACGAATCAGTGGGTCAATTCCTATAAGCGGCTCGTGCCCGGTTTCGAGGCTCCGGTGTACATTGCCTGGGGTCAAAGGAACCGGTCGGCGCTCGTCCGGGTACCGATGTACAAGCCCGGCAAGGAGAAGGCGACCCGCATCGAGCTCCGATGCCCGGACCCCGCATGCAATCCGTATCTCGCGTTCTCGCTGTGCATTGCGGCGGGCTTGAAGGGCATGGAGTCGGGCCTCACGCTCCGCCCGTCGGTCGAGGACGACATCTACGAGATGAACGCGGCCGAGCGGAAGGAGCACGAGATCGAGAGCCTTCCGGGGAGCTTGAGCGAGGCGACCGAGCTGACCGCGAAATCGCGGCTCGTGAAGGACACCCTGGGCGAGCACGTCTTCACCAAGTTCATCGAAAACAAGCGGATCGAGTGGGACAATTACCGGACGTGGGTCACCGACTACGAGCTCAATGAGTACTACCCGATTCTCTAAGATCTTCGCTTTGGCGTGCGGCGCCGGGGTTCTGTCGCTGGTGCTGGCACTCGCTCTGTCGGGTGGCTGTGGCAAGGCGCCCGAGACGACGACGGCCAGGGGAGGGGGCGCCGTGGGAACCGCGGCGCCCGCCTTCGCCCTTCCGGATCTGGAAGGGCGCGAGGTGAAGGACACCGACCTCCGCGGCAAGGTCGTCATCCTCGACTTCTGGGCCACGTGGTGCGGCCCGTGCCGGATGGAAGTGCCCCACTTCGTCCGCCTGCAGTCCAAGTACCGCGACCAGGGGCTCCAGATCGTGGGGCTGTCGATGGACGCGGGGGGCGCGCGCGACGTGCGCCCCTTTGTCGACGAGCACGACATCAACTACACGATGCTCATCGCCACCGACAAGACCGCGCAGGACTTTGGCGGCGTGCTCGGCATCCCTACGACCTTCGTGATCGACCGCAAGGGAACGATCGTGAAGAAGTTCATCGGGTACACCGCCCCCGAAGTGTTCGAGGCGGCCATCCAGCCGCTCCTCGCCCAGACGAGCTGACCGAGTGGGCACCGGGATGTTCGAGGCTCAGCCGAGCCAGGTCTCGCTGGTCGCGGCCTTCCTGGCCGGGCTCGTTTCATTCGTCTCACCCTGCGTGCTTCCGCTCGTCCCGTCCTACGTCACCTTCATCACCGGGCTCTCGTTCGATGAGCTGACGGGGGAGCAGGGGCCGCGCGTCCGCAGGCTCACGCTCATCCACTCGCTCGCGTTCATCTTCGGATTCTCTCTGGTCTTCATCGCGCTCGGCGCGACCGCCACCGCGACGGGGCAGTTCCTCCGCGAGCACCAGGACACGCTCCGGATCGTCGGCGGCA
>DATEOQ010000160.1:0-4401 GCA_035273905.1 Candidatus Eiseniibacteriota bacterium
GGCTGGTGCCATCGAAGCGGGCCATCTCCGTGAGTCCGGCCCACAGTCGCGGCGATGCGTGCCACTCGAGCCGGTGTCCCGCGAGATACGTCTGCGGTCCGGGATCCAGCAACGACACGAACTGCTGGTAGCGGAAGTTCCGGAACAGGTCCCCTTCGAAGTGAAGGAGATCGAGCGCGGGCGCGGCATCCGACAAGGCGAGCGTACCGGTCTCGCCCGGCCCCCAGCGGAGCCACGTGTGCCCGAACATCACGCGGAGCTTGGAAACAGGGAACGCCACGTAGGCCTCGTTCACCCAGGAGTTGAAGTCCACCCCCTGGACGAGGGAGTTGAAATCGCCGAAGTCCGGCGTGCCGCGACCGCCCTGGGACGCGGTGCCCTCGTAAACGTCCGCGAGGAAGACCGAGCTCGTGTCGAGCTGCCCGGCCATCACCAATCCGACGCGGTAGTCCCGATTGATCTCCGGGTGATATCGCGGATCCTCGGAGTAGAGCGCGGACGCATAGGGGGAGAGCTCGATCCGCTCGACGTCATCGCCGTCCGCGGACACGAGCGGGTGCACGCCACCGGGCGCGTCGGGGTCGAGACCGCGCATCGCGCGGCGGTACGCGGGATCCACCGCGGCGCCGGGATGCTGCACGCCGAGCTCCTCGAGGTACGCAAGCGCTTCCTTGCGCCGGAAGGGCCGGCTCGAGAGAAAGCGCGCGGACGATCCGTAGCGCGTCGCGAGCCGCTCCAGGTCGCGATAGATCGCGTCGTCGGTGGGGATGCGCTCGTTCGGAAGGTAGGTCGCGGGAGCCGAGGCGGGCAGGAGGATGGAAGCCGCGAGGATTGCGGCCGACGCCCACCACCTCCAAGCTCTCGACGTCCCTGTCGGGCGCCTCATCCGCCGCAGGATAGTCGCTGCCATCCTGTGCGTCTACGCTATGCTGGCAGCCATGCCGAAGCCGATCCGTCTCGAGGGGCCGCGTCTCACGCTGTCGCCGTTCCACAGGCGGGACATGGAGGCGTTCACCCGGCTCAACCGCCGGAGTCGAAGTCGCTTCGTCCATCCGCCCACCACGCCCGCGCGATTCGAGCGCTATCTCGAGCGCGCCAAGGCCCCCGACATGTTCCGTCTCGCCTTGCGGCGGAACGAGGACGGCGTCCTGCTCGGCTCGATCGAGCTGAGCCAGATCTCACGGGGGATCTTGCAGAGCGGGTATCTCGGCTACCAGATCGGGTCCGAGTACGAGGGGCAGGGGTACATGAGCGAGGCGATGCGCCTCGTCCTCGACTTCGCGTTCGGCCCGGTCAAACTGCATCGGGTCGAAGCCAACATCCAGCCGACGAACGCGCCTTCGATCCGGCTGGTGAAGCGGATGGGATTTCGAAACGAGGGGACCGCGATCCGTTACCTCAAGATCCACGGAGCGTGGCAGGACCACCAGCGCTGGGCCATGCTCGCGGAGGAGTGGCGCGTCAAGCGCCGCCGCACCGGCCGACCGCGCCGGCGCTGACCCACGCACAGGTTACCGAGCCGTCAAACCTCCGCCATCGCGCGCTCCCAGTGGTCGCGCAGATCGCTCCGCTTGACCCTGGATGAACGCTCGAGATGCCCGAGGACGCTCCCCGTGCCGAGCACGAGCTCGCGATCCTCGTGCGGGACGGTGCGCGCGTAGCTCCGCATCCGTCGTAGGACCTGAATCGTGTCCCGCTGGTCTCCCAGGAAGTCCTGAAGAGAGGCGATGCGCTTGGCACGGCGCGTGGCCAGCGGCCCTTCCAGCTCCGCGAAGTACTCGTAGGCGTAGCGCGCCCGCTTGGCCGCGATCCGGAGCTGGTGCAGGTCCTCCGGCTCCATCGTGCGGAGCGCGGTCTCGTACGCCTCGCGCATCGCATCCACCCACCGGCCGATGATCTTGGGCGCGGCGGCGTAGGCCGGCATCACAGCGTCCGGCACCGAAGCCGCCTCCGGCGGACCTGCTTCGACCCACGTCCTCGCCTTCACGAGGAAAACGCCGAAGCGCTCGGAGTCCAAGCGCTCGACGAGGCGCAGCCGGCGCCGGGCGCGGCGCACCTCGAGCGATTGCCGGAACACGAACAGCGCCGGCCGTTCGAACGGGGCCGCTTCCTCCTCCAGCTTGGCTACGTGCTCCAGCGCCACGTCGAGGTCTCGAATGCGGCCGAGCCTCCGGCCCACCCATCGGAGGTCCGTCTCGAACACCTCGCGCACGGGCTCCGGATAGCCGCTCCCGATCACCTCGAGCGCCGTGCGAAGCCGGCGCGCCGCGACGCGCATGTCATGCACGCGCTCGGGATCGACGCCGAGCCGCGATCCCGGCTCGTTCCAGAGGAGGCGTCCCAGATGGCGCCCGAAGATCTTGTGCGCGACGTCGAGAAGGCGGTCGGCTGGATGGAGCACGAACGGACGCTCGTCCCGCTCGGGCAGCCGCACGCCTGAGGCCTCGAGCGCGGCCGCGAGCTTGGAGCGGGCCTCGTGCGTCAGCCCGAGCTGCTGCTCGACGGCCTGCCGCACGAGCCCGAGCGCGTCCTCGGCGCCGTTGTCGAGCTCCAGCTCCACCTCGCGAAACGCCGCCGGCGGCGAGTTCACGTGATCCACGGTGAGGAGCCCGATCACCGAATCGCCCCGCATCCAGCGGAAGCACTCGCGGTCGTTCGTCACGCTCGCGCGGACCTGCAGCCGCTCGAGCACGCGAAGGCCCTGAAGCGGCTGGAGGAGCCCGGCCACCGGACCCGGCTCGAGCGTCTCCCAGGGGGGATCGCTCGGCGGAGCGTCCTGCGCCCACTCCATTCGCTCCAGGATGTCCGACGAGGTGGACGCGATCGACTTGGCTTCGAGCTTGAGGCGCGTGCCCTCGGCGCGGAGTCGCAGCGCGAGGCCCGCGCGGTAGAGATCCCAGTCGTCCGTGTCGAGATAGCGGTCGACGTGCTCGATCGTGCCGGTCGGCTCGAGACGGAAGCCGGCCGACTCGATCACCTGACGAACCTGGGCGGGATCGCGATCGTCGGGGAGTCGGAACTTGATCTCGCGCTCCTGCACGCCGTTTCCGGTCGAGTGGTTCATGGATGCGGGCTCAGGATCCGGCGATGCGACGGAGCACGCTGGGTTGGAGGAGCCACTCGAGGAAACCGAGGCCGGGCGCCGGTTCGGCGGGGAAGCGGACCAGCGCGGTCGCTCCCTTGCGAAGCACCACCGACGCCGACTGGCGTGGGCCGCAGAGGAGATACGACGCGAATCCACTGAGATGCGGCTCGTGCCCCACGACCGCCACGGATTTCGCCCCCAGCGCGGCCACCGCGCCGAGCGCGTCGCCGTAATCGGAGTCGGGCTTCAGCTTGGGCGTGTAGGTGATATCGAGCTGCGGTGAGATGGCGTCGCGCAGGATCTCGGCGGTCTGTCGCGCGCGGATCAGCGGGCTCGAGAGGATGTGATCGGGACGCACGTCGAGCTTCTCCAGGCCGCGCGCCGCGAGACGGAATTTGTGAATTCCCTCCGCCGTCAGAGGACGGTCGTCGTCCCACGGATAGGCGGGATCGCCTCGCTCGACCGCGATGGCATGGCGCACGATGTAGAGATCCACTGAGACTCCCTCGGCAAGTTGTTGTGATCAGGCCGCTTGACGGGAGTAGAGACGCTCCGGGGGCAGGGCCATTGTCTCACCGGGGGGACGTACGGTCAACCCGGGCCGAACGCGGCCCTCAGCGGGCCATCTGCTCGAGAAGCTCGTAACGCAATGCGCGGAATTTGGCGAGCTCGACGAGCTCGGTGGGGCGGATGTCGGCCCGCTCTGGAGTGCGTCCGTCGCGGAAGACGTAGGCGCGCTGACCCGATGTGATCGGCATCATGGCATCGCCTCCCGCTCCTTGGGGACCGGCCGATTCGCCGCGCGCGCCCACCATGACCTCGCCTTCGAGAACGCAAACGCACGTGCCCGTGGGCTCCATGATGACGGCGAGCGTGGTGCCGGTGACCCGCACCATCGCGTCGGCGGTGTGCACGTCGAGTCTGGCCCCATGGAACGTGGGGCCGGTGGTGAGGCGCACCTCGCCCCCGCGCGCGTAGAACTCCGACCGGCGAGGGAACCAGCGCGGGGGAGCGGGCGGGATCGTGAGGCGCGTGCCGGGAAGGATCGCCATGGCGAGATCGCTGCCTGCCGCGATCTCGAGCGACGCGGTCTCGGGGATCATGAGCTCCACGCCGGGGTGGAGCCGCTCGGCGAGCTGATCGATGCGCTCGACCGGGATCGCCTCGCCGTCGGCCTGCACGAATCCCGTTCCCACCACGTGGAGCACGCGCCACTCGGGCCCGCGGTTGCCGAGGATTCCCACCACGACGGCGATGGCCGCCGCGGCGGCGAGGATGGAGATGAAGCGAGGCCGCGTCGGCTTCGGGAATCGGAA
>DATEOQ010000161.1:0-2590 GCA_035273905.1 Candidatus Eiseniibacteriota bacterium
GACAGGAAACGGACCACGAGCTCGTGCGTGTTCTGACCGAGAGCGATCTCCTCCGAACCCGCACCGAGAAGCCGCGCGAACCCGCGCCGGACGCGCTCCGCTTTCGCCTCCGCGCGGGCCCACTTGTCGTCCACCCCTTCCGCCGCGTCGGCCCAGGCCTCGAGCTGCCCATCGAAGGACACGTCGGGCCACGCCTGATGCGAGTGGCCGGTCAGGAGGAGCCGCTCCTCCACGCGGAAGCGCGAGTAGTGAGGAGCGAGCGCATTGGGACTCCGGCGAAGCGCGTCGAGTCGGGTCGCGGTGTCGGAGCTCATCGTGCCGCGCGTCCGGGGAGCTAGAGCTCCGTCCGGATGGCCCACAGGTCGGGATAGAAGGGACGGTCGAGCGTCGTCTTGAGATACGCCGCCCCCATCGAGCCGCCCGTGCCCTTGCGCGTGCCGATCGTGCGCTCGACCATCTTCACGTGGCGGTAGCGCCACTCCTGGACTCCTTCGTCCAGATCGACCAGCCGCTCGCAGAGCGCGCGCACCGTCGGGTCGTTGCGGTAGACGTGGATGAGAAGCGGATGAAGCTCGGGTGCGGATTCGACGGCGCCGCTCCGGTCGCGCGCGAGGGCCGAGGCCGGCACGGTGTGCCCCTTCGCGACCAGATACTGGAGGAACGCGTCCCAGAGCGCGGGCTCGGCGAGACGCTTCTCGAGACGCGCCCGGGCGGGGCTCCCCTCCGGGTAGCGCGAGAGCGCCGCGGCGTTCCGCATGCCGAGGAGGAACTCGAGCTCCCGGAACTGGAACGACTGGAAGCCGCTTCCCGATTCGAGCCGCTCGCGGAACGTGAGGAACTCGAGCGGGGTCATCGTCTCGAGCACGTCGATCTGCGCCACCACGACCTTGAGGATGGTGAGCACGCGCTTCAGCGTGTGCTGCGCGCGCATGTCGTCCTTCCGCTCGAGGAGCACCTTCAGGTAGTCGAGCTCGTGGAGCATCTCCTTGAACCAGAGCTCGTACACCTGGTGGATGACGATGAAGAGCATCTCGTCGTGCTCGTCCGACAGCGGCCTCTGCTGGTCGAGGAGCTCGTCGAGCCTGAGATAGGTGGAATAGGTCACGCCCAAGACGCCGGACCTCCGATCACGTGAACCGCGGCTTGTAGGTGGCGAGCGACTCGTACTGGTCGGGCCACGGGAGAGGATAGCCCAGCTCGTGCGCGGCGTGGCGGGTCCAGTACGGGTCCCACAGGTGCGCACGCGCGAGGAGGCAGAGATCCGCGCGCTCGGCCGCGAGGATCGTGTCGACGTCGGAGTAGGACGAGATGTTCCCCACCGCCATCGTGGCGATCCCGACCTCGTGGCGGATCCGGTCCGCGAACGGAGTCTGGAAGAGGCGGCCGTAGACCGGCTTCTGGTCCGGGATGGTCTGCCCCGCGGAGACGTCCACGATGTCGCAGCCATGGGCCTCGAGGAGCCGGGCCACCTCGACCGCATCCTCGGGACCGTGCCCCTTCGGATGCCAGTCGACGGCCGAGATACGGACCGACATCGGCTTCTCCTCGGGCCACACGCGCCGCACGCGGTCGAAGACCTCGAGCGGAAAGCGCATGCGGTTCGCGAGCCCGCCCCCGTACTCGTCGTCGCGACGATTCGTGAGGGGCGAGATGAAGGTGGCGAGGAGATAGCCGTGCGCCATGTGGATCTCGAGGAGATCGAAGCCCGCCTCGATCGCGAGATGGGCGGCGCGCTCGTACTCGCCGAGCACCTGGTCCATGTCCGCGCGCGTCATTTCCCGCGGCGTCTGGCTGTGCGGGTAGTAGGGAATCGCGGAGGGCGCCAACACCGGCCAGTTCCCCTCTACCAGCGGCTGGTTGTCCCCCTCCCAGAGGATGCGCGTGGAACCCTTGCGTCCCGCGTGACCGAGCTGGATCGCCATCTTGGCCGGCGTCTGCGCGTGCACGAAATCCACGATCCGCTTCCACGCCGGCGCGTGCTCGGGCTTGTAGAGCCCGGTGCAGCCGGGCGAGATGCGCGCCTCCTTGCTCACGTCGGTCATCTCGGCAAACACCAACCCCGCGCCGCCAATGGCGCGCGCGCCGAGATGCACGAGATGCCAGTCGTTCGGCGTCCCGTCGACCGCCGTGTACTGGCACATGGGCGAGACCACGACGCGGTTCGGGAGCAGAAGGCCGCGGAGCTTGAACGGCGTGAACATCGGGGGCGGCGGCTTCGGCCCCGGCGCTGCCTTCGTTCCCGCTCGGCGCGCAGCCTCGGCCGCAAAGTGAGCGTCCACCGTCTCGATGAACTTGGGATCGCGCACCCTGAGGTTCTCGTGCGTCACGCGAAGGCTCCGCGTGAGGAGCGTGAACGCGAAGGTCAGCGGATCGAGGTCCATGTAGCGCTCGGTATCCTCGAACCACTGCAGACTCGCCTGCGCCGCGCGCTGGAGGCTCTCCACGGCGGGACGCCGGTCCGCCTCGTAGGCCGCGAGGGCCGCGGGCACGTCGGAATTCGCCTGGAGCGCGCGCACCAGCGCGCTGGCGTCCTCCATCGCGAGCTTCGTCCCGGATCCCACGGAGAAGTGGGCCGTGTGGGCCGCGTCGC
>DATEOQ010000162.1:0-22019 GCA_035273905.1 Candidatus Eiseniibacteriota bacterium
GCGATCATGCGCAGGTTCCTGGCGTGGCTCGCGTGGGCGAGGGGCTGCTACGCGCGAACCCGGCCCAGAACATCAGGGCACCGAAAGTGAAGCGAAAGGCCCGCGAGGCGCTTTCACGCGAAAACATGGACGCGCTGATCGCTGCCCAGCCGTCTCTCCGCGACCAGGCCGCCCTCAAGCTGCTCGCCTACCTCGGACTCCTGCGCACACAAAAGATGCCGATTGGCAGCCCGGTTCACGATAACCGGCGTTATGTCAAGTCGAGATCGGAATGCCGAGGTACTCGGCCGCCTCGACCACGATCCCATCCCCCAGCTCGAGCGGATGGACGTCCCCCACCGAGAGGAGGTCATCCGCGCGGTCGAAGAGCGTGACGTTGGGCCAGAGCGCTTCGATCGTCGACCACCAGCGCAGTCCAGCGGTATCGGGATGGCGCGCGTGGACTTCTGCAGCACCGGCCTGGGTCACGGAGCGGTCGTTCGTGGCAATCTGGGACGGGCGCAGCCCCTCCCCCACGAGGACGGCGGGATCGTCGAGATCCACGAGCTCGCCGCTCTCGTCGAAGTCGACGGTCGCGAGCGCCAGCGGGAGCCCGCGCCGGACGAGATCCGCCGCCTCGAGCGACGTGCCGGCCAATCGCTGGATCTGCTCCGCGACCGCGGACACGGGCTCCACGGAGACGTACAGGCAACCGTAGATCTCCGGGTTGTCGTGTCGTCCGTTGCCCTGAAGCATCCGCGGGAACCAGAGCGGGCCGCCCCGGGCACGCGGCGATGCGGCCTTGTCCCAGGCAAGGCAGCGAAACAGGATCACGCGTAGGAGTCCGCTTGCTCCTGACGGATGGCTGCGAGCAGCTCCTCGGGCCGCCCCTGGCGGATGACGTCGATCGGACGCCGGTGGCGCAGGAGCGGATTGAGGCCGAAGAGCCACTTCTCTGCCGTCTCGGGCTCGTAGAGACGCAGGAGCGAGGACATGACGAGCTCGAGCAAGTCGAGCCGCTCCGCGTTGTCCGAGTCGATGCCCTGTCCTCGCCGCCAACGGCTCACCTGAGCCGGGCTGACGCCGAGCGCAGCTGCCAGCTTTCGCTGCGAGTGGAAGTCCTTGCTCAGGGCCTCGACCTTCAGTGCTGTGGCAACGGGCATGTCCGAAGCGTAGCGCAACACAAAGTGTTGCGTCAATGCATTTTTACTTCTTGCGGCCAACACGCACATTCGATTAGCGTGCCGGGGTTCATGCTTCTGGAGCCTGTTGACCCGAACGAAAGATTCCGTAGCCGGCGTCGACAAGCCCGGAAGCGACGCGCGATACGTAGGACCGCCGCCCTTGCAGTCGTAGCGCTCGCCGCGGCCGTGACGACTCTCGGCGCGCGCTTTCTCACCGAGCGCGACGCACACATGGCGGGCTCCGGAGGCGGCCAGGCACCCACTGCGCAGGCGGCCGCGCCGCCCAAGCCCCAGTTCACGCCGTATCCGGACGAGATCCGCGGCGTGCACGTCACCATGGCGCTCGCCTCCGTGCCGGGGAAGATCGACGAGTACCTCGCGCTGACGAAGCGCGGGCTGAACACGATCGAGCTCGACGTGAAAGACGAGAACGGCGAGGTCGGGTTTCGCAAGCCGAAGGTGGCCCTCGCACGTCAGGTCGGTGCCGCCAAGGACTACTACGACCCGGTCGAGGTGGCGGAGAAAGCCCACGCGGCGGGTGTGTACCTGATCGGCCGCATCGTCTGCTTCGAGGATCCCGTATTGAGCCAGAACGCCCCGAGCTACGCGATCCGCACGACGTCCGGCGGCGTTTGGACGACCGCTGCCGGGCTCGGCTGGGTGAACCAGTACGACAAGCGCGTCTGGGATTACAACATCGAGCTCGGAATCGCCGCGGCGAAGGCCGGATTCGACGAGATCCAATTCGACTACGTTCGGTTCCCCACGGACGGCGACTTGTCCGACGCAGTTTTCCGCGGTAAGACGAAGGAGTCCAAGACGAGCGTGATCACGAGCTTCGCGAAGTACGCGAGCGAGAAGCTCGAGCCCTACGGCGTGCGGGTCGGCGCCGACGTCTTCGGGCTCACGGCGACGCGGAACATGGGCATCGGCCAGCTACCCAAGAAGCTCGGCCCCTACCTCGACACGATCTATCCCATGGTCTATCCCTCCCACTTCGGACCCGGCGAGTACAACCTTCCCGACCCGAACGCGCAGCCCGGCCGGACTGTCGGCCTCGCGCTTCGGGACTTCGACCGGCAGCTGACCGGTCTCGACACGCGGCTCGTCCCCTGGCTCCAGGACTTCTCGCTCGGGCGCACGTACACCCTCGCGGACGTCCAGGACCAGATCGAGGCCGCGCGCGACGCCGGCGCGGAGGGATACCTGCTCTGGAACGCCGCCGGCGTCTACACGCACGGCGCCCTCGCCGACCGGTAGGCCGGGCCCTCCCCCATGCTCGCAGTCGTCCTGGCGCTGCTCTCCGCAGCGCTCTTCGGCGCAATGACGGTCGCGCTCAGGTACGGCTTTCGCGAGGGCCGGGCCCCCGATGCCGAGCTCGGTGCCTTCGTCTGCACGGCCTCCGCTGCCGTCGTCGCAGCCATCGCTGCCGCGCTCGACCGGGAAGGCACCCAGCTCACCCTTCGCGACGCAGCGTTCTTCGCCCTGGCCGGGCTGATCGCACCGGGCGCGTCGCAGCTCTTCTTCACGCGGGCCGTGCGCGACGCCGGCCCCTCGCGCACCTCAGTGGTCGTCGGGACCGCCCCTCTCTTCGCCGCCGCGCTGGCGATCGTGTTCCTCGACGAGCCCATCGAGGCGCCACTCGTGATCGGCGCCCTCCTCGTTGTCACCGCGGGGCTCATTCTCGTCAGCGAGCCGACGCGGCCCGAGCACGTGCGCCTGAGCGGGATCGCGATCGCCTTCGCCGCCACCTTGCTCTTCACGAGCCGCGACAACCTCGTCCGCTGGTATTCCGGCGAAACGTCGAGCGGCTCCGTCAAGGGCGCGGCCGTCGCGATGACTGCCGGTGCGCTCGGCACCTTGGCCTTCCTCGCATTCACCCGGCGCCGGCGACTTCCCGGGGATGCTCGCCGCATCGCGTGGCGGCCGTTTGCGGTAGGCGGCCTCTTCTTCGGGCTCTCCTACGTCTGCCTCTTCGCCGCCTACTACCGGGCCCGAGTGACCGTCGTCTCCCCGCTCGTCGCGACGGAGTCTCTCTGGGGTGTCACGCTCTCCGTTCTGCTCTTCAAGCGCACTGAAGTCGTCGGAGCGCGGCTCGCGGGGGCCGCGCTCCTCGTGGTCGCAGGCGGCACCCTGATCTCGGTTTTCCGCTAGGCTAGCCGCCTTCCACAGACCTGCCCACAGATCGTCTCCGAGGCAGTGGAAAATGTGGAAAAGTGAACTTTCCGCAAATTGCGGATTTTCGTTTTTCAGACCACTTGCGTCGCATACGGCGACCCCCTAGATTGCCGCTTGCACCGAGCAGGGAGCGCAAGTAGGTCGAAGCCCCACCGGGCGGCAGTACGCGGAAGCGGAAGGTCGGTCGGTGAGGTGGACGAAAGCGCCACCCGCTCGGTGAATTTTTTTGGTCCGGCCCCGCCGCCGACAAGGCGCGCAGGCTAGAGTCTCGCCCGATGCATCTGCGCTTTCCAGCCTTCAGCCCTGGATTTACGGCGTTCGTCTGGGGCCTCGTCCTCGGGAGCTACATCATCATCGGGATGCTGGCGATCGGGATCTCAAAGGGCACGGCGCTCGTGACCGGGATCCTCGCGGGCTTTCTCATCTTCTTCTACGTGCGCCTCCGCGGCGCGGACCAGCTCAACCGCTAGCGCGTTAGAACGCGAGGATGAGCGCCCGAGAGGGCTGCCGCTGCACGAGGGCACGGCAGAGGAGCCCGGCGAGGTGGCCTCCGAGCTCGTCATCGAGGCGTGCGCGAGCGTTTCCACGGTCTGCCTGGACGAGCCGCTCGACGGCGGCGCAGTGCTCCAGGAGGCGGGGGGCTCCACGGGCATCGCCCTTGTGCCCCGGGGCGGCGATCTCCATGCCGCCTGCATCGGTGCTGCGCGCCGATCCGGCAATCCCTGGCGCGAGTGAACAGTCCCGGAGACGACGAGGGGCGCCGGTAAGGGCGCCCCTCGTGCGCGGATGCGATCCCCCTTACGGCGTGTCGCGCCTCTCGGGATCGCTGATCTCCACCCGCTCGGGCCGCGAGTCGCCGGCGGCGACCATGGTGCGGTCGTCGTCCGTCGTCGTCGCGGTCGTACCGGCCGGGGCGACGACCTCGCGGTCGTCGTAGTCATGCACGTCCTCGTCCGGAACGACGTCGCGCTCTGCCTCGACGACCTCACGCGTACGCGGGCCGGTCGTGTCGAACGTGAACGCGAACACGATGCCGAGGCCCATGGCGAGCGCCGCCGGCAGCGTGCCGAGATCGTTCACGAAGCCGGTGATGCCCAGGTCTCCGCTCCAGTTCGCGAAGCGGGCCTGCTGCCAGCCGCCCTCGGGCTGCGTGGCGAGCAGGATCCAGCCGACCACGATCGCGGTCGGGATGAACGCGAGCAGGAAGACGCCGGGGCTCATGACCGGAAGGCCCCACTTCGTCCAGCCGCCGAAGAGCTGGGAGAGCCCCAGTGCCAAACCGGCAGCTGCGATGAGGCCCATGGTCGCCCAGAAGCCGTTCGTGGTCGTGAGGTCGAAAGTCTGCGCAAGCCAGATGAGCAAGCCGGCCCCCGCGACCCCTGCGAGCGTGAAGAGGGCACGCACAAGCGGTGGGCTCCCCCACCCGCGCACGTCGGTCTCCTCACGGCGAACCTCCGTGGCGGCGACGTCATCGTCGCTCCGTCTACGGAAAAGTGCCACTTTCGTCACCTCGTCTTCGTCGGGTTCCAGGGGAGAATTCCCCATGGAGCAACGTCTGTAACCGCGATTCGGTTACGCGGCGAGGTCGCGGCGACGGGCGTCGAAGCGCCCGGAGTCGAGCTCGGCACGAAACGCCTCGAGCGTCGTCTGCCGATCGCCGGAGAAGATGTGCTCGACGACGTCCACTTTCGGGTCGTTGTAGAACGGCACGTCGACGTGGCGGTGGGTCACGAGGTTGACCGAGGTCCGGGAGCACGACGGACACTCGACGGCGAGCCCGATCCGGTCCTCCCCCGCTCCGAGCGCGCGGAACGAGGAGGGAAACACCGGCCGGGCGCGCTCCTCGGGGTAGCAGAAGAAGCTCCACGGCCATTCCCCGGCGCGTATCTGGGTGGCCGCGACCTCGAGGAGGTCGGCCGCGGCGGACTCGAGCTTCGACGTCATCAGGTTCACGAACGAGACGTCTCCACCTGCGAGCGGTGCCCAGTCGAGGTCGTCGTGCGCGACGAGGCCCTCGTGCTCGTCCCCGCACTCGCACGAGAACGTGATCTTGTAGACCGCCGGATGGGCCGCGCCGGGCAGCCGGTCGATGACTCTGAACGCGGAGAGGGGCAGGCGAACCTCGCCCTTGACGGGGCACGCGAAGGTGTAGAGCCCGGTCAGCCCGTCGTACATGTCCGAATTATCTATCGGCAGGTCCGACGGAAAACGTCAGACCTCGTACGGATCAGCACGTGCTCAGTACTTGATCAGCGAGCAGACGTCGTAGCTGTCGAGCTTCTCGCGTCCGTGCAGGAACTCGAGCTCGATCACGAACGCGAGGCCGACGACCTCTCCGCCGAGCTGCTCCACGAGGTCGACCTTCGCCTTCGCGGTGCCGCCGGTGGCGAGGAGATCGTCGTGGATGAGGACGCGCGCTCCGTTCTTGATCGCATCCGCGTGCAACTCGAGCACGTCGTATCCGTATTCGAGCGCGTACTTCGCACTCACCGTCCGCCAGGGAAGCTTCCCCGGCTTGCGCGCGGCCACGAAGCCGCAGTTCAGCCGGTACGCGAGCGCCGCGCCGAGGATGAATCCGCGGGCCTCGGCGCCGAGGATGAGGTCGGGCTTTCGCGGCTCGGCAAACGCCGCAAGCTGCTCGACCGTCTCGTGCAGCGCCTCGGCGTCGGCGAGGAGCGGCATGATGTCCTTGAAGACGATGCCCCGCTTGGGGAAGTCCGGGATGTCCCGGATCTTCGAGCTGAGATCGACCGGCACGTTACGGCCGCACGAGCGAGCGCACGGCCCGCCAGAAGAGGAGCTGTGAGAGCTCCTGGGAGAGCGCCGCGAGCGTCTGGAGGTCTTCGAGGCCGGCCCGGTGGCGGTCAGGATTGTGCGAGCGGAGCTTCGGCGCCACGATCTGCTCCAGCTTGGCGGCTTCCTGCTCTGCGCCGGTCTTGAACGGACGCAAGTTGCGCGGCTCGACGCCGTAGCGCGCGAGCTGAAGGCACGCGCTCACGACGTCCACGTCGCGCTCGGGATACAGGCGCTCCCCGCCGTCTCCGGAAGGCTCGAGGAGACCGTAGTCCTCGAGGTCGCGCACAAACGCGGGCGTCGCCCCGGTCCGCTCGCAGAGCGCATCGAAACCGAGCTCCTGCTCGGGCTCGCCCAGCCCCATGCGCGGCCGCGGCTTTCGACTGGGCGCCGCGAGCTCCTGGCGGATGACGCGCAACGGCAGAAACTCGTCGCGCTGCAGGCGGAGGATCGTCTCGAGTCGGTCGACGTCGTCCTCCGTGAAGAGCCGGTAGCCGCCCTGCGTGCGCCGGGGCGCAAGGAGCCCCTGGTCTTCGAGGTAGCGGATCTTCGAGATCGAGATGTCCGGGAACTCGTCCTGGAGCCGCCGGCAGACCGCGCCGATCGTGAGGGCCCGCTCGCGCGGTCCGTCGGGCTCGACTGGTGAGACGACGGTGGCCATGGCTCAGGACTCCAGGAACGTCAGGCGGTACTTGCCGATCTGGACCTCGTCCCCGTCTTCGAGCTTCGCGGTCTCGACCCTGCGGCGGTTGACGTAGGTGCCGTTCAGGCTTTCCTCGTCGTCGATGTAATAGCCGTCGTCGCGGTGGACGAGCACCGCGTGCCTGCGGGATACGGTGACGTCGTCCAGGAAGACCTCGTTCTCGGGCCCGCGTCCGATGCCGAGGCGCTCGGACTCGAGCGCATAGGTCTCGCCGGAGCGGCCGCCTCCGGAGCGGACGACGAGCGCCGGACCTTCGACCCGGAGATCGGCGAGGGAGAGCGAGTCGTCCTCCGGCACCTCCTCGGGCGTGAAGGTCATCGTCGTATGCGCGCCCGGCTCGTCGTGCGGGAGCAGCGCACCGCACTTGGAGCAGTAGTTGGAGGCTTCCGGATTCTGGAAGCCGCACTCCGGGCAATGGACGTGGCTCACGGCGCGCCTATTCGGCCGGCGGGGACGCCTTCGTGGCGAGGATCTCCGCCAGCTTGTCGACGTCGATGTCGTGGAGGGGGCTCTTGCCCTCCCCCACATCCTTCTTCAGGCGCGCCTGTAGCTCTGCGCGCAGAATGTCGATCTTGCCGTGCAGGATGCGGCGTCGGTACGAGACCTCGCGCTCCTCGTCCATGAGGTCGCGGATGAGATCGCGCAACTCCTGGTCGGACAGGGAATCGAGGTCGGGAAGGGCTTCCACGTGATAACTCCGATCTGCGAGGAAACGAGGGCCCCTGCAGTATGGCAAGCGCTCGCCAATCCTTCAACCTGGACTTGAGGGTTATGCCACCTCGACCTCGTCCTCGGTGCCCGCGACGAGCTCCTCGACGAGCTTCAGGAACTCCTCTTCGAGCGTTGCCGCATCCTCCGGCGTCTTCCCTTCGGCGTACACGTGGACGAGCGGCTCATCGGGGTCGGGCAACACCTGCGCCCATCCGCGGTCATCGTAGACCTTGATCCCGTCGAGGGTGTCCACCTTCTTCCCCTTCATGCGCTCGGTGAGGACGCGCATGACGGCGCCCTTCCGGGCCCACGGGCACCGCACCTGGCGATGGACCACCGTGGAGTGCGGCAGGCCCGAGACAAGCTCCGACAGCGGATGGTCGACCGGTGCGAGGAGCTGGAGCAGGTTGCAGAGGCTCGCGATCCCGTCGTAGGCGGGCAGGAACTCCGGAAAGACGAAGCCACCGCCGACCGAGCCCGCGAAGACGACGCCGTTGCCGGCAGACGCGCGCGTCAGCGCCGAGAGCGAGGCCGGCGTCCTCGTCACCTCGAGCTTCGAGCCCTTGACGAGCGGCTCGGCGAGGCTCGTGACCGTGATCGGGAGGGCGAGCGTTCCGCTCTTCCCGTCGGACGCGAGCAGGCTGAGGAAGAGGAGCAGCTCTTGCTCGACCGGGACTTCGTGCGCCTGCTCGTCGACGAGGTAGAGCCGTTCGCCAGAGCGGTCGAACACGACGCCGAAGTCGGCTCCGACCGCGGAGACGAGGCGCTTTGCATGGCCGAGGGCCTCGCGCACGCCGTCCGCAGACTCCGCCGTCTGCTCCCCGCCGTACGGATGCGCGGCGATCATCTCCACGCCGAGCGGGCCGAGCACCACCGGCAGGATGATCGAGGCCGCCGAGTGCGCGTAGTCGACGACGATCCTGAAGCTGCGCGCCTTGATCGCCTCGACGTCGAGCGTCCGCAGGAGATCGTCCGCGTACGTCTCGGCCGCACGCGTCGGGGTGTAGATCTGCCCCACCTCATCGTGCGCCGCGCGCCGGAACTCTTGCCGCTGGAAGTGCTTCTCGATCTCCTTCAGGAACTCGGGCGACGCCTGGATCCCCGGAGGCTCGAAGAACTGGATCTGCACGACCTCCGGGTCAAGGGTGCTCGGGCGCACGTGCACGCCGGCTCCCAGGCCCTCGCTCTTCAGGAAGTGGCGGTTGACCGCAGCCGGCATGACGTGCAGGTCGGCGACCTCGACGCCGGTCGACGTGATCCCCGAGACCACCGCCCGCTTGAGCAGGCGGCTGGCGGGAGCGCCGTCCCGGCTCGTGACCACGCGGACGCCACGCTTCAACGCGGTCCCGAGGGCGATCCCGACACGGAGAGCGGTTTCGGGCGTGAGGTCGACGTTCACGAGGCCCGAGACGAAGTCGCGGCCGAAGAGCCTCGAAGCGAGGCGCGACTCCCAGATCAGGTTGCGGTCGACGAGAGCGCCTGCCTCGACCTCCTTGAACGGATAGATGCGGATCCCGGGCATGACGACGCTCTGCTCGCCGATCGTGCAGCTGTCCCCGACCGCGACGCCCTCGTGCAGCCTGGCGTGCGGCCTGATGTCGCAGGACTTGCCGGCGATTGCGCCTTCGAGGAGCGCGCTGCGGCCGATGTAGGTCGAGGAGTCGACGACGGACCGGGTCGTGCGCGCGTGCTCGCGAAGCGTCACGCTCGGCGAGAGCACGGAGTACGGGCCCACGGACGCCTGCGGCGCGATGCGGCAGTAGTTGCCGATGAACGCTGGGCCTTCCACGGACTCGAGGTCGGCAAGCTCGACCCCCTCCCCCACCCAGACGTTCCCGCGCAGCTTGATCCCGGCGACGTTCAGGGAGACCTTCTCGTCGAGGGCGTCGAAGTTCGCCTGCCTGAACTGGTCGAGGTTCCCGATGTCCTGCCAGTAGCCGTCGGCGACATACCCGTAGAGCGGGCGGCCCATCTCGAGGAGGAGCGGGAAGAGCTCCTTCGAGAAGTCGAACGGCTCCCCCTCGGGCACGTGACGGAGCACCTCGGGGTCGAGCACATAGATGCCGGTGTTGATCGTGTCCGTGAAGACCTGACCCCAGGAAGGCTTCTCGAGGAAGCGCTCGATGCGGCCGTCGTCGTCCGTGACCACGATCCCGAACTCGAGCGGGTTGTCGACGCTCTTCAGGCCGATGGTCACCATGGCTTCCTTCTCCCGGTGGAACCGCACGAGCGCGCCGAGGTCGATGTCGCAGAGCGCGTCACCGGAGATGACGAGGAAGGGCTCGTCGAGAGCGTCCTCGGCGAGCTTCACGGAGCCTGCCGTGCCCATCGGAGACTCCTCGACCGAGTAGCGGATCGAGACGCCGTGGCTCTCCCCGGCACCGAAATAGCCGCGGATCGCCTGCGGCATGAACGCGAGCGTGACGATGATGTTGTCGAAGCCGTGCTGCTTCAGGAGCTCGACGATGTGCTCCATGCAGGGCTTGCCGACGATCGGAACCATCGGCTTCGGCTGGTTCGAGGTGAGCGGGCGCAGGCGGGTGCCCTCGCCGCCCGCCATCACGACCGCCTTCACCTTCTCACCGCCTTCCAGACCGCCACGCCGTACAGGATTCCCGCCAGGGAAGCCAATGCAACACCGCACCAGAAGAGCGCGAGCGGCCAGTCGGTGCCCGGGTCGGTAACGAGGATGAACGCGATCGACGCGTAGAGCACCCACGTCGCGGCCTTCCCGAGGAAGCTGACGGAGAAGTCGTAGCCGCGGCGGAGCGCGAACGGCGTTCCCAGGACGAGGAGCCCGTCCCGGATGACGATGAGGACGAGCGCGGGCCAGGGCAGCCGGTCATAAGCGAAGAGCAGGATGACCGCGATGTCGATCATCAGCCGGTCTGCGAGCGGGTCGGCGAACTTGCCGAACTCGGACTCGACCTCCCAGCGGCGCGCCAGCCAGCCGTCCACCTGGTCAGTTATCCCGGCGATGCCGAAGACGATTCCGGCCGGCCAGCTCGCGTCTCCGCCCGCGTCCACGACAAGGACGACGAAAACCGGGATGAGCACCAGGCGGAGAATCGTGAGCGCGTTGGGCAGCTGCGCGAGTGACGCGGGCACGGCTCGTGTCGCCATGGTGGGGCAATGGTAGCCTCGCGCGGATGTTCGACCGGCATTCCCTACCCGGCTTCGTGACCGCCCACAGCCACGCGTTCCAGCGCGGCATGCGCGGACGCGCGCAGGGAGACGACTTCTGGGGGTGGCGCGACGCCATGCTCGAGCTCGCGGAGGGTCTGACCCCCCAAGGCGTGCGGGCGTCCTACGAGGAGACCTATAGGGAGATGCTCGCGGCCGGCTACACGGCCGTCGGTGAGTTTCATTACGTCGGCCTTCCGGAGGCGAAAGCAGCCGTCGAGGCGGCCGCGGCGGCCGGAATCGAGCTCGTGCTGCTTCTCGCCGCCTACGCGCGCGGCGGTCTCGAACGCTTCCGGCAGCCTTCGGTGGCCGCCTACCTGGAACAGGTGCAGGAGCTTCGCGAGTCCGGCGCTCGTGTCGGCGTGGCCCCCCACTCCGTTCGCGCGTGCCCGGCCGACTGGCTCGAGGAGATCGGCGGCTACGCCGAGCGCGAGGGCGTCGTCCTCCACATCCACGCCGACGAGCAGCCGAAGGAGATCGAGGAGTGCCTGGCCGAGCACGGGGTCAGGCCGATCGAGCTCCTGGCGCAGACCGGCTGCCTCGGGCCGCGGACGACGATCGTCCATGGCACGCACGCCGACGAGCACGAGCTCGCGCTCCTCGCCGAGGCGAACGCCCGCATCTGCGTCTGCCCACTCACGGAGGCGAATCTCGGCGACGGCTTCCTGCCCGTCGCGCGCGTTCGTGAGCACGGGATCAAGCTCTGCATCGGCTCGGACTCCAACGTGCGCCTCGACCCACTGGAGGAGCTCCGCGAGCTCGAGGGCATCGCGCGCCGCCAGGGGCTCCGCCGCAACGTCATCCCCGTGCAGAGCCTCATGGAGATCGGCTCGGCCGCCGGAGCGACGGCGATCGGGCTCGACGAGTGGCCCGGAATCGAGGTCGACCTAGGCCATCCGTCGCTGGCCGGGGTTACAGCGGAAGAGGTCGAGGCCGCGCTGGTCTTCGGCTGCGGCGCGGACGTCTTCGCCTAGTCCGTCACGTGATCCGGGGCAAGCACCGGGTTCGTCGTCTTGCGGATGCCGTCGTACTCGCCGGTGGTCAGCCCGACCATCGCGATACAGGAACCGCCCCCGCACTCGCAGACGAACTCGAGGATCGAGACATCGCCGTCTCGGCCGACTTCCCGGATCCGGTCGTTGACCTCGCGAAGCAGCGCGCTTCGAACCGGCCGGCCGTCCCCGCGTGCGTTTCTCGAGACTTCTTGGCTTTCGAAGGGGTTCGTCATCCGTCTGTTACCCTGAGAAAACGCAACCGACGACAAAGAAGATACGATACAGATGTCGCATATGTCAAGAACCGAACCCGAGAAGCCATGGCGGTTCTTCACGAACCACACCCAGGTGCTGCTCTGCATTGCACGCGACCCCGGCTCGCGCATGAAGACGATTGCCGACTCCGTCGGCATCACCGAGCGGGCCGCCCAGCGAATCGTCCGTGACCTCGTCGAAGGCGGCTTCGTGGAACGCGAGCGCGTCGGGCGCCGGAATCGCTACGTGATCAACCGCAAGGGGCGGATGCGCCACCGGGCTCAGCACGAGCACGAGATCGGAGAGCTGTTGGACCTCTTGGCGCTCGACGAGCGCTAGGCCGGCTTCGGCAGGGGCTCGATGGCCGCGAGCGCGCGCTGGATCTCGTCCTCCGGGAGCGCAACGTCCTCGAGGCGGCCGGCCAGGTAGTCGTCGTAGGCGGCCATGTCGAAATGTCCGTGCCCCGAGAGGTTGAAGAGGATCGTGCGCTCCACTCCTTCTTCGTCCGCCGCCAGCGCGTTCAGGACAGCGCCATGGATGGCGTGCGCAGACTCAGGCGCCGGAATGATCCCTTCGCTGCCTGCGAAGGTGACTGCTGACGCGAAGACATCGTTCTGTGCGTAGGCCTCGGCCCGAACGAGACCGTCGAGCACGAGCTGGGAGATCAGGGGCGCGACTCCGTGATAGCGGAGACCGCCGGCGTGAATCCCCACGGGGACGAAGTCGTGGCCGAGCGTGTGCATGGGCACGAGCGGCGTCAACTGGCCCGTGTCTCCGAAGTCATACGCGAATGGGCCGCGCGTCAGGGTCGGGCAGGCGGCCGGCTCGCACGCCAGGACGTCGATCTCCTTGCCGCCGATCTTCTCCCGGATGAACGGGAAGGCCAGGCCGGCGAAGTTCGAGCCGCCGCCGACGCACCCGATGACGACGTCCGGAAACGCACCCGCGACCTCCATCTGCGCCAGTGCCTCCTGGCCGATGACGGTCTGGTGCAGGAGAACATGGTTGAGCACGCTTCCGAGCGCGTAAGCGGTGTCGGCGCGCCCGGCGGCGTCCTCGACGGCCTCCGAGATGGCGATGCCGAGACTTCCCGGCGAGTCCGGGTCGGCTTCGAGGATCGCGCGCCCGGACTGCGTCTCCTCGGACGGGCTCGGGACGACGCTTGCACCCCAGGTCTCCATCATCGAGCGCCGGTAGGGCTTCTGGTGGTACGAGACTTTGACCATGTACACCTTGCACTCGAGGCCGAGGAGCCGGCACGCAAGCGCGAGCGCGCTTCCCCACTGGCCCGCCCCCGTCTCCGTGGCGAGCCGCTCCCGCCCTTCTTGCTTCGAGTAGTACGCCTGCGCGACCGCCGTGTTGGGCTTGTGGCTCCCGGCCGGCGAGACGCCCTCGTACTTGTAGAAGATCCGCGAGCTCGTCCCGAGCGCCTGCTCCAGGCGGTGCGCGCGCATGAGCGGCGTCGGTCGCCAGAGGCGGAGGATCTCGCGCACAGGCTCCGGAATCGGAATCTCGCGCGCGTCGGAGACCTCCTGGAGGATGAGCTCCATCGGGAAGAGCGGGGCCAGGTCGTCCGGGCCCACCGGCTCGCCCGTTCCGGGGTGCAGAACCGGCTGCGGACGGTTCGGCATGTCGGCCGCAACGTTGTACCAGCGGTCGGGAAGAGCGGACTCCGGAAGGAGGATCTTCGTCTCGGCCATAGCGGGCGAGGATAGTCCCGTTTTGGGGCGAAAGGAAGCTGCTCATGGCTTTCAGAGCTGGCATTGCGCTGCTCGCGCTCATCGGGCTGCTCGCGCTTGCCTCCGATGCGCGTGCCGGCCGAACCGCCGATGTCGCCGCGCTTCAGGTCGGGCTGCAAGCCCGCGGCCTCTACGGCGGAACGATCGACGGGATCCCCGGCCCGGGAACGCGGCGCGCCGTGCGCGCGTTGCAGCGCCGCGCCGGGCTGGCCGTCGACGGAGTCGCGGGACCGCGGACGAGGCAGGCTCTCGGGCGCTACTCGCGCCACCGCCTCGGAGATCGAATGCTCCACAACGGGAACCGCGGCTGGGATGTCGCCGCGCTCCAGTTCAAGCTCGCCTGGCACGGCTTCCCCTCGGGAAGCTTCGACGGGGACCTCGGCCCGCATACGGATGTCGCGCTCAGACGCTTCCAGCGCTGGGCGGGGCTCGGTGCCGACGGGGTCGCCGGCCCGGCGACCATGCGGGCATTGCGCCGCGGGCGAGCCCACCTCCCTTACCGGCTCCTGTGGCCCGTGAGCGCGCCTGTCGGGGACCGTTTCGGGCCGCGCGGCAACCGCTTCCACGCCGGCCTGGACATGTCGGCGCCGTACGGAGCCCGCGTTCGCGCGTCGAGGCGCGGCCGCGTCGTGAAGGCCGGTTGGGACAGCGGCGGCTACGGCTACCTGATCGTCATCCGTTCCCGCGGCCACGTGCGCACGATGTACGCGCATCTGTCACATATCGGTGTCCACCGCGGCGAGCGGGTCTTCGCCGGCGAGCGAATCGGCCGCGTCGGCGCCTCCGGCGAGGCAACCGGGCCACACCTGCATTTCGAGGTTCGCCGCCGGGGCGCGGCGGTCGACCCTCTACCCGCCCTCGGCTAGCTCCTTCGAGCGCTTCATGGCAGCCTGGATGGCGTTCAGGAACGCTGCCCGGACGCCCGCCTGCTCGAGCTCCCTGATCGCCGCGATCGTCGTCCCTCCCGGCGAGGTGACCATCTCCCGTAGCTCGACGGGGTGCATCCGCTCGTCGCGCAGGAGCTTCGCGGTCCCCAGCATGGTCTGGACGACGAGATCGGTGGCGATCTCGCGGGAGAGGCCCAGAAGAATCCCCGCCTCGATCATCGACTCTGCCAGGAGCGCGAAATACGCGGGCCCGGAGCCCGAGACGGCCGTGATCGCGTCCATGTATTCCTCGTCGACGCGCACCGAGCGGCCGACCGAGCCCAGCACTTCCTCGGCGACGACGAGGTGCTCCTCACGGGCATGTGCGCCGGCGGAGATCCCGGCCATGCCCTCGTGCACCGTTGCCGGCGTGTTGGGCATCGCGCGGACGACCGGCACCCCCGCTCCCACATGGCTCTCGATCAGGCTCGTGGGGATCGCTGCAGCGATCGAGATGACCGTCTGCTCGTCCTTCAGCGTGCTGCCCACGTCGGCCAGGAGCGCCTCGATGTCCTGCGGCTTGACCGCGATGACGACGACCTCGGCGCCCGCGGCGGCATCGACGTTCGAGAGCGTCGTCTCGACGCCGTGCCGCTCTGCGAGCTCGGCGATCCGTTCCTGGTGCCGCGCAGTTGCGACGATCTGGGACGGCGTGCACCAGCCGGACGAGACGAGGCCCGCGATCAAGGCCTCGCCGGCCTTTCCGGCTCCGAGGACGGCAATCTTTCGACTTGCCATAGGTGAACGCTACCCCAGTTGGTAGTCGAGGTTCACCGCGGCGCTGATGAGCGCAAGGTGTGTGAAAGCCTGCGGGAAGTTCCCGAGCTGCTCGCCGGTCGGCCCGATCTCCTCCGAGTAGAGTCCGAGGTGGTTCGCGTAGGTGAGCATCTTCTCAAAGGCGAGCCTGGCCTCCTCCAGGCGGCCGGCGCGCGCGAGCGCCTCGACGTACCAGAACGAGCAGATCGAGAACGTGCCCTCCTCCCCGTCGAGCCCGTCTGGCGCGGCGCGCGCGTTGTAGCGGTAGACGAGGCTGTCGGAGACGAGCTCCTTCGTGATCGCGTCGAGAGTCGAGAGCCAGCGCGGGTCGGTCGGCGAGATGAACTTCACGAGCGGCATGAGGAGGAGCGACGCATCGAGGACGTCGGACTCGTAGTGCTGGACGAAGGCCTGACGCTCCTCGTTCCAGCCCCTGCTCATGATCTGGTGGTAGATCGCGTCTCTGGCCGCGCGCCAGGCGTCGAGGTCGGCGGGCAGGCCGCGGTAGGTGGCGATGCGGATCGCGCGCTCGATGGCGACCCAGCACATGAGGCGCGAGTACGTGAAGTCGTGCCGGCCGCCGCGGACTTCCCAGATCCCCTCGTCGGGCTGATCCCAGTTCTCGCAGAGCCAATCCGTGAGAGCGGAGATCTCAACCCAGCCGTCGTGCGCCAGCGGCCTGCCGTACTTGTTGAAGAGGTAGATGGAGTCCATCAGCTCGCCGTAGATGTCGAGCTGGAGCTGGTCGTAGGCACCGTTGCCGATTCGTACGGGCTTCGACCCGCGGTAGCCCTCGAAGTGGTCGAGCGTCTCCTCGGTGAGCTCGCTGCGCCCGTCGATCCCGTACATGATCTGGAGCGGCCCCGAGACGGCGTCCGTGCGGTCGACCACCCGGTCGCGAAGCCAGCCGGTGAACGCTTCCGCCTCCTCCGTGAAGCCGAGGCGCAGGAGTGCGTAGAGCGAGAACGCCGCGTCTCGGATCCACGTGTAGCGGTAGTCCCAGTTTCGTCCACCGCCGATCGCCTCCGGAAGGCTGGTCGTCGGCGCGGCGACGATCGCGCCCGTGGGACGGTACGTCAGGAGCTTCAGCGTCAGGGCCGAGCGGTTGACCGTCTCGCGCCAGCGGCCCTTGTAGATCGAGCGGGAGACCCAGGTCCGCCAGAACGCGATCGTGTCCTCGTACGCGACCCGCGTCTCCTCCTCGGAGTATTCGCGGGGCACGTAGCCGGGCTCCACCCGCTCGAGAACGAACGTGACGGATGACCCCGCGCTCACGGTGAACTCGCAGTGGATGCCGGTCTCGTCGCACGCCACGGGCGTCGTCGACTGGAGCGCCAGGCAGAGGTTGGGCGAGCGGAAGACGACACCGTGCTCGTGCTGCTCGATTTCGTGCTTGTCGCGGCCGTAGTTGAAGCGCGGCTGCATCTCGACCCGGAAGCGCATCTCGCCGCGGACCCCCTCCACGCGCCGGATGAGCCGGTGGCGGTGGATGTCCTCCTTCGACTCCGCGATCGGCATGAAGCCCTGGATCTCGCCGACGCCCTCCTCGCTCAGGAAGCGCGTGATGAGGACATTCGTGTCCGGAAAGTAGAGCTGCTTCGGCGTCCAGCCTTCCGCGACGGGCGCGATGCGGTAGTAGCCGCCCTTGTCCTTGTCCAGGATCGAGGCGAAGACGCTCGGCGAGTCGAAGGTCGGACAGCAGTACCAGTCGATGTTTCCGTCGGTTCCCGTGAGCGCGACCGTGTGGAGGTCGCCCATGATCCCGTGCTCGGCGATCGGCAGGTAATCAGGCATGCCCTATTAGCGCCAGGGACGGCGCCGAACGTCAAGTGAGAAGCCGTCGAGAGGCTCAGCCGCCGTGGGCGATGAGCGGCAGGGCAGCCATTAGGATCGCGGTCGCAAACGCCGCGAGGCCCACTGCGAGGAAGCGAACGCTCATTCCAAGCCAAAGGAAAGGCGAAACCCCCCGCAGGCCTCCCCCCCGAAAGGGGGGTTTTTCGCGCCCTGGCCGGTTCGATACTGACTTCATGGGGCTAAGTGAGGGGCTTCGACACTCGCTCGAGTCGTATCTGAAGAAGAGCGCCGCAGAGCTCGATGAGCGCGGCGCCGAGATCACGTTCCGCGAGAACGAGGTCGAATACGAGCTCAAGCGCCTCGAGACGCTCGAGAACGAACTGATCGAACGCGCCGCTCGCGTCGATGAGCTCCGACCGCAGCAGGAGAGGGCCGACGAGGGCCTACGCCGCGCCCTCGGCACCGTCGAAGAGCGCGCCCTCGCTCTCGCCGAGAAAGCCGGTGAGCTTCGAGAACGGACGACGAAGATCGTCGAAGCAGAGGCCGAGCTCTCCGAGCGCGAGCGCCTGGCCGCCTATCGCCGCGACCGCCTGCGCTCCGAGCAGAAGCTCCTCGCGGAGCGGGAGCGGGAGATCGTGGATGCCGAAGGCGACCTCCTGAGCGCGGAGACCGCCACGCAGGCCACCCGCTGGATCGAGCACCGGGAGAAGCGCGTGAACGAGAACGAGGCGCTCATCCAGGAGCGGATCGAAGACGTCGCGCGGCGCGAGAAGGAGCTCGAGGCGCGCGAGGTGCGCACGAACGTCGACCTTCAGGTGCGCCAGGACGAGCTCGACAGGCGCGAGCGTGAACTCGCAGAGCTCGAGGAGAAGCTCGCACGCAAGGAGCGCGAGCTCCGCGTCTACGTCGCGCAGATCCAGGGCGGGCTCCCCGTCCCCACGCTCGTCCGGCCGCAGCCCTAGCTTTCGCCCCTCCCGCCGCCGGCAAATGGAAGGAGGCCGGCGCTCGGGAATTGACCTTCGGCGAGCGCCGGCCTCCGACCTAGGGAGAGGTGGGCTGCGGACCCACGACCGGGAGAGGCGGCTCTTGTGACCGCCGCGCGGAACCTAGAGCATTTGTCCTACGACACGCCAGAGGCAGTTTCCGGAAATTGCGGCAAAAAGTCGCAAAACTTCCACACAGCTCACAGGCGTCCACAGGGGTGTGGAAATTTCGGAGGAAGAAAAGGCCGTCCGCGGCCGTCTGGAGAGCATGTTCAGGCTCGCCGTCGCACTTGTCCTTCTCATCGCCCTCGTCGGCGCGAGCGCAGATCTCGCGCGCGGACGCAGGCCGGTTCTCTTCGCCTAGCTAGAAGCCGCCGAGACCGCCGCCGCTATTGAAGTTCGACGGAACCTTGCTCTGTTGGCGGGAGCGCTCGGAGTCCTGCTCTGCCAGCCGCGCCTCCTCGCGCGCGCGGAGCCTCGCCTCCTCCTCGTCGCGGAGCTCCTCGTCCGTCAGCTTCTCGCGGCGGAACCACTTCGAGATGTTCATGCGTCGCAGGATACGTGAGAGCATGGTCGCGCTTCCCTATGGCCGACCAGCCTCAGATCACCGCCGGCGCGTACCTGCGCCTCGTCGCCCTCGGCGCCCTGGTCGGGATTCCGGCAGCGCTCGTCGCAGCGCTGTTCCTGGCGCTCGTTCACGACACTGAGCAATGGCTCTGGCACGATCTCCCCGACGCGCTCGGGCACTCCTCGGCCCCGTGGTACCTGGTGGTCGGTCTCCCGATGGTCGGCGGAGCGCTGGTCGCTCTCGCCCGTCTGCTTCTGCCCGGCGACGGCGGACACCGTCCGCTGGACGGGATCGCACTGGGCGTGACGCCGCTCAAGAGCGGACCGGGAATCGCCCTCGCCGGCCTGGCCAGCCTCTCCTTTGGCGCAGTGCTCGGCCCCGAAGCCCCTCTCATCGCCCTCGGCGCCGTCGTCGGCCTCTCGGTGACCCTCCTCGTCCGCGTGGGCGGGCAAGAAGAGCGCGTGCTCGCGACGGCAGGGTCCTTCTCGGCGATCTCGGCGCTCTTCGGAGGACCGCTGGTCGGAGGGATGCTCATGGTCGAAGGCGGCCTCGGCATGGGGGCCGCGCTTCTTCCGATCATTCTCCCCGGCTTCGTCGCCGCAGCCGTCGGCTATCTCATCTTCGTCGGCTTCGGCACCTGGGGTGGCCTCGACGCCCAGGGCCTCGTCGTCCCGAACCTGCCGGCGTACGAGGGGACGCACCTCGCCGACCTGCTCGTCGCGATCCTCGTCGGGATCCTCGCGGCGCTCGTCGTGGTTGCCGCGCGCCGCGCCGCGAGCGTGCTCGACGGCCGCGCTCGGAGTCGCAGCGACATCTCGCTGCTGCTCGTGGCTGGCGGACTGGCCGTCGGTCTCCTCGCGCAAACCGCGGACTGGCTCGGAGCCGACTCGCAGGACGTGCTCTTCTCCGGCCAGGCGTCCGTTCCCGACCTCATCGCATCGGACTCGACCAAGATCGTCCTCATCCTCTTCGTCGCGAAGGCGATCGCGTACGCGGTCAGCCTCGGCTGCGGCTTTCGCGGCGGCCCCGTCTTCCCCGCCATCTTCCTGGGGATCGCGCTCGCGACGTTCGCCTGTGTGTGGTTCGACGTGTCCCCCACCCTCGCCGTCGCAGTGGGCACCGCGGCAGGAACAGCCGCCGTCACGCGGCTCCTCGTCACCTCGTCGCTCTTCGCCACGCTCCTTGTGGGGACGCAGGGAGTGGACGCCGTGCCGGCGGCCGTGCTCGCGGCCTGCGCGGCCTGGCTCGTGATTCAGGCCGTCGACCGGCGGCGCGCGGCTTCGGCGACCGCCGACGTCATCAACTGAGCCGGTCGAGGCGGCCGTCGAGGGCCGCTATCGCCGAACGGATCTCGCCCAGAGCGGCGGCCAGGCGCTCCGTGTCCTGCCGCATCTGCTCGTGCTGCTCCTCCTGCCGCTTGTCCTGCGAGCGCTGCACGACCGCGCTCGTCACTCCAGCGGTCAGGAACGAGATGAACGAGACCCCGAGGACCATCTCGATCGAGCCGATCACCTTGCCGGTCGTCCCCGTCGGGACGACGTCGCCGTAGCCGACGGTCGTCACGGTTTGGAGCGCCCACCAGAAGGCGAGGCCGAGGGAAGGGAAGCTGTCGTGGTCGAGAAAACGGATCGCGACACCCCCCGCGACGGCGAGCGTGAGGAAGGTCGTGGCCAGCGCAAACGTGATCGAGCGGGCGTTTGCGATCTTGCGGATCCGCCGCTCGATCAAGGCGGGCCTTTGGGGCTGCAGCGCAGTCATCCGCGTGGAATTCGACGGAAGCCCGCTCTCCCCTGGTTTCCACATGAGCGAAAAGGCCCGCTCGAAGGGGCCTTTTCTACGATCGGGGCGCCGAGATTTGAACTCGGGACCTCTAGTCCCCAGACTGTTTCGGGGACCTGGGGTCACGTGGCGGAACGTGGCTTCCGTCCTGGGTTTGCGTGTCTTCCGAGGTAGACGAGCCGCATGGCTCCGTAAGGCCGTCTCGGCGCGTTTGGGCCTGATTGGGCACCGGGCGGGTGGTGCCTAGCGGGTGGCCGCAACATGACAAGCGGCCCGGAGGCAACGAAAGACACGCTTCCCCCGCGTCATGTTCGGCCCTCGGGGTTGCGCCCGTAAGCAGATGATGCGCCGTCTTTCACCATCTCCCAGAATCCATCGGAACCCCCGTCGACGTCGAGCTTCGGCCCGAGGGCAGACGGAGCGAGAACCTTCCGCACGCTTGCGGGAAGTCGCGCGGTAAAGCGTCGCCTGGGCGCGCGGCAGGACGGCGAGGGAGAGCTAGTTCACTCCCTCTTCGGGTGCCGAGGAGCAGACCGCCAGCAAAGTCGCTTGCGAGCGCAACTTAGTCACATTTGACATTTGCCGCGATCGGCGCTCTCCTATCGGCGAGAGGTGAGTTGTTTTGCGGTTTGGCGTCGCCCTAACTCACGCATGAGGCTGGAGCCGACCAGGCTCCGTCCCGACCCAGATCGGTGTCCTAGTCGGAACGGAGCGGTTCGGGCTGCCCTCGGAGTCCCTCCAATGAAAGGAGCGCCATGAGCAGATCCCTACGGATCATCTTAATGGTGACCGCGCTCGTCGCGGCCATGGCCTTCGCGTCAACGGCCTCGGCGGATGCGCCGAAGTTCCACTCGGCGACATCTGCCGTCAACAACGCTGGCGCGCTGGTCGTCAATTGGGACGAGCGGGGTCTCGGAAACACGAACATCGACTACACGCTGACGGCCGATGCGTCCGCCGTCTACGCCTGCGTCAACGGGGGTGGCAATCATCCTCAGGCGGCCAACAAGGAGACCGTGAACGCCGAAGTCTCGGCCAACGGCTCCTTCGAGCCTAAGAACGGACGCGTCCAGGCGAGCCTCTCAGCCGGCCCACCTTCGGCGGGCTCATTCTCCTGCCCGAACGGGCAGCGGCTCGTGCTCGCGAGCGTGAGCTACACGAACATCGTCCTCACGGACACGACGAACGGCGTCAGCACCACGGTTCCGAACGCGTCACGGACGTTCTTCACGTTCTAGCGCGCTAGTCGCCCGGGCCTTCCTGGGCCGGCTCCAGTCCTCTCCCGAGCCGGGGGTTACCGCAGCCCTCGGCTCTCCCCCCGATATGCGATCCGTAACAGCGGCGCTGGTCGAAACGATTTAAAGGAGTGCGGGGTCGGACCTGACCCGCGCTGCCGGCCTCATGCGCGCGGAGATCGCCCGTCACGACCGGGAAAAGGCGCTCCGGCCCCGCATGACTCCTTAGATGACTCTGTGGCTCCTGGTCAGCGAGGA
>DATEOQ010000163.1:0-2395 GCA_035273905.1 Candidatus Eiseniibacteriota bacterium
GACGTGGAGATGTAGAGGTCGACCCCCTCGGTCCCCTTCTGCGGGGAGAGGATCTTCTCGCCGTCGAGCAGTTTCCGGCCGGCCAGCTCCTCGACCTCCATGATGGCGTTCAGCACGCCGCGCGTGACGTCCTCGAACGGCGCTTCCACCGTGGTGGGCGCCTCGCCGCGCACGATGAGGCGATATTCGTCGCCGCGGCGCTCGATCAGGATCGCCTTGGTGGTCGTGCTGCCGCAGTCGGTCGCGAGGATCGACTGGATGTCGTCGGGCTTGGGAAAGCTCACGAAGGTTCCTTTCGGTTCCGCGCCGCATCGCGCTCCGCGCGCCGGCGCGCCTTGGCCGCCCGTTCCTCGTCGCGAACCGCCTCGTCGCGCTGCTCGATCTTCACGAGGAGCGCTTCCGCGGTGTCGCGCCGCTCCACTAAGGCGGCGAATCGCTCGTAATCCGGAACCGTGAAGAAGGCCCGGACCATTGGTTCGAAAAAGTAGAGCGCCTGGCTCGACACGAACGAGAGCGGCTTGACGCTCTCGAGCGTGAGGATGGCCGGCACCGTCATCCGGAGCGCGACCACCCGCTCCGCAACACGGTCGAGAAGCGCCTCGTCCTCGGGCGACCGCGCCTCAGGAGGCGGCGGTGCCTGACTTGAGGCGCGCTTCCACGAACGCAACCACTTGATCGCGGTTCCCTCCAAAGAGGAGCCGGACGCCGCGATACGCTTCGAGCCAGCTCCGTCTCTCGAACGGACTCAGGAAGACGCCCGTCTTGTCCACCGTCATGCGCCGCATCTCGGTCCAGGGGCGGACTCGCGCCACGCCCAGGGACCGCACCTCCACCGCATCCTCGGTCAGCCGGTACGTCGTCGGCATGAGAAACGACGAGAGCGAGACGAGGATGAAGAACGGCGTCGCTACACCCAGCACACCGTCCTCCGTCCCGTGCGCCACGAGCACGCCGAGGACGATCGCGGAGCCGACGAGCACGACCGCAGCGAGCGGCCGCTGGCGCGCGGGCCACGCGGTCCAGGTGAGCGCGCCTCCCGGCGTCTCGGCCGGACGGCGCTCCCGCTCAGCCTCCGGCACCCTCGGCCTCGAGATCCTGCCAGGAGAGGATCAGCTTCCTCGCCGCCCGCCCCTCGTCCAGCCGGCGCACCGGCGTCCTCGTGGGCGCCTCGCGCACGCTGCCCGGATCCTCCACGCTCTCCCGGTCGATCTGGAGCAGCGCGTCGGCGAAGGCGTCGAGGCTCGCTTTCGTCTCCGTCTCGGTGGGCTCGATCATGAGCGCCTCCTCGACGATGAGCGGGAAGTAGATCGTCGGCGCGTGCATGCCGAAATCGAGGAGCCGCTTCGCGATGTCGAGCGCCTTCACTCCGCGCGCCTTCTGGCGCGACGCGGAGAGAACGAACTCGTGCATGCAGGGGCCCTCGTGGGACGCCGCGTACGCGTCCTTGAGCCTCGCCTTGAGATAGTTCGCGTTCAGGATCGCCTCGCGGCTCGCCTCGGCGATGCCGGAAGCTCCGAGCGAGCGGATGTAGCAGAGCGCGCGCACCAGGATGCCGAAGTTGCCGAAGTACGAGTGGACGCGCCCGATCGACTTGGGCCGGTCGTAGTTCCAGCGGTACCGGTCGCCGTCCTGCTCCACCACCGGCGCCGGGAGATACGGCTCGAGGTCCGTCCGCACGCAGAGCACGCCGCCGCCGGGGCCGCCGCCGCCGTGCGGCGTCGAGAACGTCTTGTGGAGATTGATGTGCGCGAAATCGAAGCCCATCGCGCCGGGACTCGCGAGGCCCATCATCGCGTTCAGGTTCGCGCCGTCGAGGTAGAGCAGCGCGCCGGCGTCGTGGATGAGCTTCGCGATGGTGCCGACCTGCCGCTCGAAGATGCCGAGCGTGTTCGGGTTGGTCAGCATCATGGCCGCGGTCTTCGGCGAGATCGCGCGCTTCAACGCGTCGAGGTCCACGCATCCGTCGGGGCCCGAGGGGATCTGGACCACGCGATAGCCGACCTGGTGCACCGTCGACGGATTGGTGCCGTGCGCCGAGTCGGGCACGATCACTTCCTCGCGCGGATCTCCGTGATCCCTGTGGTAGGCGCGCGCCATGAGCACGGCCGTCAGCTCGCACTGCGCGCCGGCGACGGGCTGGGTGGTCACGCCCGGCATCCCCATCACCACGCGGAGCCACTCGTGGAGCTCCGCCACGACCGCGAGCGCCCCCTGCGCGAGCTCGTCCGGCTGGAGCGGATGGATCGCGCCGAAGCCCGGAATCCGCGCCATCTCGTCGTTCAGCTTCGGGTTGTACTTCATGGTGCAGGACCCGAGCGGATAGATGGCCTTGTCGATGTGATGATTCAGCGTCGAGAGGTTCACGAAGTGACGCATCGCGACCGGCTCGGAGATC
>DATEOQ010000164.1:0-7409 GCA_035273905.1 Candidatus Eiseniibacteriota bacterium
AGAAGACCGAACCTACCCCGTCCTATCTCCTCTGCATCGCCACCGGGCCGCTCGAGTACGTGCCCATGCAGGGCATGTCGATCCCGGCTCGGATCGTGGTGCCGAAGGGGAGCACGGCCCTCGCGCAGACCGCAGCGACCATGACGCCGCCGCTCTTGAAGGCGCTGGAGGAATATTTCGGACGCCCGTATCCGTACAAGAAGCTCGACCTGATCGCGGTGCCGGAGTTCTCGCCCGGCGCGATGGAGAATCCGGGAGCGATCACGTTCGGCGACCGGTTCATCCTGTTCGATCCGAAGACCATGAGCACGGCGCGCAAGCGCCTCTACGCGATCTTCGCCGCTCACGAGATGGCGCACCAGTGGTTCGGCGATCTCGTGACGATGAAGTGGTGGGACGATCTCTGGCTCAACGAATCGTTCGCGGACTGGATGAGCTACCGCATCGCGGACAAGGTCTATCCCGAGCTGGGAGCGGACGAATACGAGCTCCAGCACCTCGCGTCCGTGATGGCCGAGGACTCGCGCCTGAGCACGCACGCGATCCGGCAGCCGGTGACGAACGTCGACAACCTCTTCGAGGGAATCGACGTCACCTATGGCAAAGGGAGCGCCACGATCGCCATGTTCGAGCGGTGGATGGGGGCGGACACGTTCCGTACGGCGATCCGCGCCTACCTGAAGAAGTACGAGTGGAAGAACGCCGTGGCCGACGATCTCTGGAACGAGCTCTCCTCGGCCGCGGGCAAGGACGTGAAGACCCCGATGGCCACGTTCCTCGATCTCCCCGGCATTCCGCTCGTGCGCGCGGATCTCCTGGACGGCGGCAAGGTGAAGGTCACCCAGAAGCGCTTCCTCGGCTACGGAGTCACGGCGCCCGCGGAGCAGGTCTGGGGCATTCCGATGACCGTGCGCTACCCGGGCGCGAGCGGGGTCCAGACCCAGTCGTTCCTCCTCGACCAGCCCACGGCAACGATCCAGCTCACGGGCCTCACGACGAAGGCGGCCTGGATCGACGTCAACGCCGGCGGCGGCTACTACCGCACCAGCGTCGATCCCGCCGTGCTCACGACGCTCTCCTCGCGCGCGCAGGAGATCCAGAGCACGACGGACAGGATCCGATTCATCAGCAACATCGGTGCGCTGGTCCTCGCGGGCGAGGTGAAGGGGGACGACTACCTGCGCACCCTTCAGGGTTTCTCCAACGATCCGCGTCCCGAGGTGATCAACACGGTGATCGGATCACTGGGGCAGGTGAAGGGAGCCTTCGTCACCACCGACCTGGAGACACCGTTCTCGGCCTATGTCCGGCAGGTGCTCGGGCCGGCCGCCCAGCGTTTCGGTTGGGACCGGAAGAACGGAGAGGAGGAAGAGGTCTCCATTCTGCGTCCCATCCTCATGGACTGGATGGCGGACGAGGGACGGGATGATGCGGCGCTGACGCGCGCGGAGCAGTTCGCGCAATCCTTCCGGGCGGACCGGGGCTCCATCGATCCGTCGATGGTGAACGTCGCGCTCCGGCTCTCGGCGATTCGCGGGAACGCGAGCCTCTTCGACGAGTATCAGAAGCGCTTCGAGCAGGCGACGGCGCCCACGGATCGCGATCCCCTCCTCGCGGCCATGGGAAGCTTCCGCGACCCGGCGCTCCGGGATCGCGCACTCGCGTACTCGCTCGGGCCGACGGTCCGGCCGCATGAAGTCTTTGTGGTCGCGCAGAACGCTCTGGCCCGGCTCGAGAATCGCGATGCGGTGGCTGCATGGGCGCAACAGAACCACAAGGCCATCCTCGACAAGATTCCTCCGGTCTACGCGCCGTTCCTCGTGTACATGAGCTCCGCTTGCGAGCAGCCCAAGCTCGACCGGGCGTACGCCTTCTATTCGGCGCCCGAGCACACGGTGCCCGGAATGGATGTCGAGCTGAAGAAGATGATGGAGACGGGGGGCGACTGCGTGAAGCTCCGTGCGCGCGAGGGCCCCGCGGTGGCTCGATATCTGATGCAGGTGGGGCAGGGATCCGGCGGCACCGCGCCCGCGGCCGCGAGCCGGGTGCCGCAGCCGAAGTAGACGCGCGCTAGACGGCGACCTTCGGCAGATCCGCGACCAAGCGGGTCAAGGCCGCCATGTCGACCGGTTTCGTGAGGTGGGCGTCGAAGCCTGCCTCGCGAGACCGGCGGCGATCCTCCTCCTGACCCCATCCGGTGACGGCGATCAAGACCAGCTCGCGTCCCGCGGAGCCTTCGCGAAGGCGCGCCGCCACCTCGTAGCCGTCCATCCCCGGAAGCCCGATGTCGAGGAGGATGAGGTCGGGCAGGAACCGCTCGGCCGCCGCGACAGCCTGGAAGCCGTCGTAGGCGGTCTCGATCTCGTGCCCGCCGAGTCGAAGCAGCATGGCGAGACTCTCCGCCGAATCCACGTTGTCGTCGACGACGAGGACCCGGCGGGTGGCCGGCAGGGCCACCTCCGCTTGAGGGGTGCCGTTCGCTTCGGCGGGCGCCACGTCGGCGAGAGCCGGCAGGCGGACGACGAACTCGGCGCCCTGCTCGTGCCCCTCGCTCGATGCCTCGACGCTGCCGCCGTGGAGCTCCACGAGGCGCCGAACGAGCGCGAGTCCGATCCCGAGCCCCCCCTGGGAGCCGGTGGACGAGCGGCGTATCTGATAGAACATCTGGAAGAGCTGCGGCAGCTCCTCGGCCGTGATCCCCGCGCCGGTGTCCTTCAATCGGACGACCGCGTCCCCACCCGCTCGTTCCGACCTGAGCCAGATCGCCCCGCCCGCGGGCGTGAACTTGGATGCGTTGTCGAGCAGGTTCAGGAAGATCTGCGTCATTCGGACGACGTCCGCGTCCACCCAGATGGGCTCCGGCGGAAGGGATACATGGAGCGTCTGGCCCCGCTCCTGGATGGGGGCCTGGATCGTGTCCACCGCTCCCCGCAGGATCTCACCGAGGTCCGAGCGCTCGCGGCGGATCTCGAGGCGCCCTCGCGTGATCCGGCTCACGTCGAGGAGATCGTCGACGAGCCGGGTGAGGTGGTCGATCTGACGGTCGATCACGTCGTGGCTCCAGCGGACGGACGGATCCTCTTCGGCGCGCATTCTCAGGTATTCGACCGAGTTCCGGATCGGCGCGAGCGGGTTTCGAAGCTCGTGCGCGAGCATCGCGAGGAACTCGTCCTTCCGCCTGTCGGTCTCGCGGAGCGCGTCCTCCGATTCCCGGAGCCGCTCCGTCGAGGCCTCGAGGGCGGAGGTGCGCTCGCTCACGCGTCGCTCCAGCTCTTCATTGAGCTGCTCGAGCTCCTGCGTCTTTCGGTAGAGGTCGGCGAAGACGCTCACCCGCGCGCGCAGGATCTCGGGCACGATGGGCACCGACACATAGTCCACACCGCCGACCTCGTAGCCGCGCAGGCGATCGATGTCGGTCATGTGCACGGCGGATACGAAGATGAGCGCGGCGCGCTGGTGCCGTGGATGCTGGTGGATCATCTGCGCGAGCTCGAAGCCGTCCAGATCGGGCATGTGGACGTCGATCAGAACCACGGCGATGTCGGTGCGGAGGAGCTTCTCCAGCGCCTCGGTCCCGGAGCTCGCCTTGATCAGGTTCTCGCCCAGGGGACCCAGGATTGCCTCGTAGGAGAGGAGCTTCGCGGGCTGGTCGTCCACCATCAGGATGTTGACGGGCGTCTTGTTCACGACAGGGCTCCCTGGATCAACGGTGCAGCCAGGCGCGGAGCACCGACAGGAGCTGCTCCGTGTTGACCGGCTTGGCCAGATAGTCCGATGCGCCGGCTTCGAGGCATTTCTCGCGGTCTCCCTTCATCGCGCGCGCGGTGAGCGCCACGATCGGAAGGCGGCGGAAGGCCGGGTTCTTCCGCACTTCCCGCATCGTCTCGTAGCCGTCCATCTCCGGCATCATGACGTCCATCAGGACGATCGCCACGTCCGGGGTGGTGTCGAGCGTGGCCAGGGCCTCGCGTCCGGTGCTCGCCGTGAGCACCGTCATGCCGCGCCGCTCGAGCGCGCTCGACAGAGCGAAGATGTTCCGAACGTCGTCGTCCACGACCAGCACCGCGCGTCCCACGAGATCGTCGTCGGAGTGATAGAGCCGGTCGAGCATGCGCTGCTTCTCGGAGGGCAGGTCGGAGATCACGCGGTGCAGGAAGAGCGAGGTCTCGTCGAGCAGCCGCTCCGGCGACTCCACCCCTTTCACCACGACGCTGCGCGCGAGCGTGTGGAGGTTGGCATCCTCCTCCGCCGTCAGCTCCTTTCCGGTGAAGATGACGATCGGTAGGTCCGCGAGGGAGCCGTCTTCCCGGAGCTTCTCCAGCATCTCGAGCCCCGACATGTCCGGAAGCTTCAGGTCGACCACCGCGCAGTCGTACGCGACCGCGCGGAGCGCGTCGAGCGCCTCCCGCGCGGTGCCGGCGGTTTCGATCTCGACGTCGTCGTGTCCGAGGAGCTCCGAGATGCTCCGCTGCTCGAGCGCGTCGTCCTCCACGATGAGGAGTCGCTTCTTTCTCGGCGTCGAGTACCGCTTGATCCTCGAGAGCGCGGCCCCGAGCCCCTCCGACGTCGTCGGCTTGGTGAGGAACGAGAAGGCGCCCCGCGAGAGGCCGTGCTGGCGATCCTCGTCCAGCGTGACGATCTGGACCGGGATGTGGCGCGTCGCCGGGTCCTGCTTCAGATGGCTCAGCACCGTCCAGCCGAGCATGTCCGGCAGGAAGACGTCGAGCGAGACCGCGGACGGCATGAACTGGCGCGCCAGATCGAGCGCGTCCGCGCCGCGGTGCGCGATCAGGACCTTGAATCCTTCGTGGTGCGCCAGATCCATGAGGACGCGGGCGTAGTGCGGGTCGTCCTCCACCACGAGGAGCGTGGGATCGCCCGAAGCGAGCTTGTCCCGGTCGTCGGGCACCTTTTCGATCGCGCGCTCCGGGAGCCGTACCGACGGGAATCGCGACTGGGCCTTCATGGCGGGGCCGTCCCTCTCATCCCGTTCGGTGGCCGACGGACCGGCATAGTGGCTCGGCAGGAAGAGCGTGAACGTCGATCCGCGGCCCGGCGTCGAGCGGAGCTGGATCTCGCCGCCCAGGAGGTGTGCCAGCTCGCGGCTGATGGCGAGCCCGAGTCCGGTGCCGCCATACTTGCGGCTCGTGCTCGCGTCCGCCTGCTGAAACGCCTCGAAGATGATCTTCTGCTTCTCGGTCGGAATGCCGACGCCGGTATCCGACACCTCGAACGACACGACCGTTCCCGCTTCGTCGAGGATCGGATTGCCGGAACTCCAGCCTCCCGTCGCGACCGTCACGCTGAGGCGGATGCCGCCGTGCTCGGTGAACTTGAACGCGTTCGAGAGCAGGTTCTTGAGCACCTGCTGGAGCCGCTTCGGATCGGTCGTCATCCCGCTCCCGAGCTGCGGATCCACCTGGACCTCGAAGGTGAGCTTCCGGTTCTCGGCCTCGTGACGGAACGTGCGGCGGACCGTGTCGAGGAGCATGGTGAAGTAGATATCCTCGGCCTCCACGGTCACCGTGCCCGACTCGATCTTCGAGAGATCGAGAATGTCGGTGATCAGGTTGAGGAGGTCCGTGCCTGCCGCGTGGATGCTTCGCGCGAATTCCACCTGCTTCCACGAGAGGTTTCCGTCCGGGTTGTCGCCGAGCTGCTGGCCCAGGATGAGGATCGAGTTGAGCGGCGTGCGGAGCTCGTGCGACATGTTCGCGAGGAACTCCGACTTGTACTTGGACGTGAGCGCGAGCTCGCTCGCCTTGTCCTCGAGCGCGCGCCGCGCCTGCTCGATCTCCTGGTTCTTGCGCTCCACCTCGACGTTTCGCTCGGCGAGCTGCTGCGCCTTGAGCGCGAGCTGCTCGTTGGTCTGCTGGAGCTCCTTCTGGCGGAACTGGAGCTCGCTCGCGAGCTGCTGCGACTGCTGGAGGAGTCCCTCGGTCTGCATCGTGGCTTCGATCGAGTTGAACACGATCCCGACGCTCGCGGTGAGCTGGTCGAGGAACGCGAGCTGGCCCGGGGCGAAGTCGCCGAGCGACGCGAGGCCGAGCACGGCCCGCATCTCGCCTTCGAAGATGATCGGGAGGACGACGAGGCTTCGCGGGAGCGCCTGGAACATGGCGGCGTCGATGGGCGGCGTGTCGGCCGGGAGGCTCGTGACCAGGATGCGGCGCTTGTCGACGGCGCACTGGCCCACGAACCCGACGCCGAGATCCATCTCGTCGGGGTAGCCCTCCACCTTCGCGTTGCCATAGCTCGCCAGCATCCTGAGCCGCGGCATGCCGGACAGGTCCATCTGGTAGAGGACGCCCTGGTGCGCGTTGACCAGCGGGACGAGCTCGGTCAGGAGCATCCGTCCGACGGTCGCGAGGTCGCGCTGCCCCTGGAGCATGCCGGTGAACCGCGCGAGGTTGGTCTTGAGCCAGTCCTGCTCGCGGTTCTGGTCGGTGGTGAGCTTGAGATTCCGGATCATCGTGTTGATGTTGTCCTTGAGCTCCGAGACCTCGCCGCGCGCCTCGACCTGGATGGACCGCGTGAGATCCCCCTGCGTCACCGCGGTCGCCACCTCGGCGATCGCGCGGACCTGCGTCGTGAGGTTGGCCGCGAGCAGGTTCACGTTCCCGGTGAGCGCCTTCCAGGTGCCGGCCGCGCCGGGCACGTTCGCCTGGCCGCCGAGGCGCCCGTCCACGCCCACCTCGCGAGCGACGGTGGTGACCTGGTCGGCGAAGGTGGCGAGCGTGCCGGTCATGTCGTTGATGGTGTCCGCGAGCGCCGCGACCTCGCCCTTCGCCTTCACGGTGAGGTTCTGCTTCAGGTCGCCATTCGCGACGGCGGTCACCACCTTCACGATGCCGCGCACCTGCTCGGTGAGGTTCGCGGCCATGACGTTGACCGTGTCGGTGAGGTCCTTCCAGGTGCCGGCCACGCCGGACACCGCGGCCTGGCCGCCCAGCCGTCCCTCGGTGCCCACCTCGCGCGCCACGCGCGTCACCTCGGCGGCGAACGCGTTGAGCTGGTCGACCATCACGTTGATGGTGTTCTTGAGCTCGAGGATCTCGCCCTTCACGTCGACGGTGATCTTCTTCGACAGGTCGCCCCGGGCCACGGCCGTCGTCACCTCGGCGATGTTGCGGACCTGGCCGGTCAGGTTGGCCGCCATCAGGTTGACGTTGTCGGTCAGGTCCTTCCAGGTGCCGGCGACGCCGCGCACGCGCGCCTGCCCGCCGAGCTTGCCCTCGGTGCCGACCTCGCGCGCCACGCGCGTCACCTCGGAAGCGAAGCTGTTGAGCTGATCGACCATCGTGTTCACGACGCGCGCGGTGCGGACGAACTCGCCCTTCAGCTGTCGTCCCTCGATCTCGAGCGCCATCGACTGCGTCAGGTCGCCCTTCGCGACGGCGCCGATCACA
>DATEOQ010000165.1:0-7165 GCA_035273905.1 Candidatus Eiseniibacteriota bacterium
CACGATGTCGTTCCGGAACGGGACCCCTTGCCCCCGCAGCTTCGCGACCATCGCCGCGATGTCATCCACGACGAGCGCGAACCGATTCCAGCCGCCGGCCTCCGGCTTCCGTCCGTCGGGCATCGGCCTCGCGGCCGAGGACATGGGACCGGCGGTCCAGAGCGTGAGATCGCCTTTCTTCAAGATGGCCATCGCCGGACCGTACTGCTCCACCACATCGAAGCCGAGTGCCCCCGTGTAGAACTTCACCGCCGCTGCAACGTCATGCACCAGATAGCGTACCGTCACCATGTTCATCCTCCTTCGATGTGGCTGCGGGCTCCTCTGTCCCGAAGCTCCCACTCAGGATACAATCCCTCCATGGCACGAACCACCTCCGGAGTCCACGGACTCCACCACATCACCTGCATCGCCGGACCGGCCCAGGAGAACCTCGACTTCTACGCGGGAGTGCTCGGCATGCACCTCGTGAAGAAGTCGGTGAACCAGGACGACCCGGGCACGTACCACCTCTTCTACGCGGACGCGGAAGGGAGCCCGGGAACGGACCTCACCTTCTTCCCGTGGTCGCAGCTCGCGCCGCCGCGCATGGGGCACGGACTCGCCACGGAGATCTCGCTCGAGGTTCCAGCGGGAAGTCTCGAGTTCTGGGGCAAGCGTCTCGAGAAGTACGGGACCAAGCCCAAGGGCATCGAGGATCGCTTCGGCGATCGCGCCCTCTTGATGGTGGACCCGCATGGCCTCGTGCTGGCTCTCGTCGAGCCGGCGAAGCCGCGCGTGCATTCGACGCCGTGGGACTCGAGCCCCGTTCCCGGCGAGCACCAGATTCGCGGACTCGACGGCGCGCGCGCCTGGGAGCGCGAGGAAGTGCCGACCGCCGCGTTCCTCCAGGACGTGCTCGGTTTCACGCATGTGGGCGAAGAGCGCGGCTGGACGCGCTATGGGTTCAAAGACGCTTCGGGCCACATCGACGTGCGTGAGACACCGGGCGAGAAGCGGGGCATGTGGGGACGCGGCGCCGTGCATCACCTCGCGTGGCGCGTGACGGACGAGGCGCACCAGCTCGAAGTGCGCGCGGGCGTGCTCGCGGCCGGCGTCGAGCCGACTCCGATCATCGATCGCTTCTGGTTCCAGTCGGTCTACTTCCGCGAGCCGGGCGGCGTGCTCTTCGAGCTGGCAACGGACGGGCCTGGCTTCGCCGTGGACGAGGATCGCGCGCACCTGGGCGAGAGCCTCGTGCTCCCGCCGTGGCTCGAGCCCTCGCGCGAAGAGATCGAGGCGGCGCTCCCGCCGCTCCAGCTCACCCACTCGTGAGCGACCTCGCGCACGTCCACAAGTTCGTCCCGTCGGAGCGCCCGGATGCGCGCGTGCTCCTCATGCTCCACGGCACGGGCGGGGACGAGAACGATCTCCTCCAGCTCGGCCAGATGCTCGACCCCTCGGCCGCACTGCTCTCGCCGCGCGGCAACGTGCTCGAGCACGGCGCGCCGCGCTTCTTCCGCCGCCTCGCCGAAGGCGTGTTCGATCTCGAGGATCTCCGCCGCCGGACCCACGAGCTGGCGGATTTCGTCGAGGGCGCGGTGAAGCAGTACGGCCTCGAAGGGCGGCGCATCATGGCGGTCGGCTTCTCGAACGGCGCGAACATCGCCGCGAGCCTACTCTTCCTTCGCCCGCGCGTGCTCCATGGCGCCGTGCTGTTCCGGGCGATGGTTCCGTTCGAGCCGGAGAAGGTCCCGTTCCTGGGCGGCGTCCCGGTCCTGCTCTCGGAAGGACGCTTCGATCCGCTCGTCGGACGAAAGGTGGCCGAGCGCCTCGCCAGGATCCTCGAGACCGCGGGCGCCGAGGTCACGCTGATCGAGCAGCAATCGGGGCACGAGCTGACGCGCGCCGACGTTGACGATGCGACGAAGTGGCTCGCCTCCCATCCCACGAGCCGTGCCGCGGCCGAGCCGCAGAGCTAACCAAAGGAGGTCCCGATGAGCCCACGACGATCCCGCCACAAGACCGGCGAGCGCCGGCTCAGCCGTCTCAACTGGATGGAGATGGGGGAGCTGGTTCCGCGCCACAGCCACACGCTTCTCCTTCCGGTGGGGACGCTCGAGGCGCACGGCATCACGAGCCTCGGCACCGACAACGAGATCCCGGCGCACTTGAGCGAAGCGCTCGCGGAGCGGCTGAACGCCATGATCGCGCCGACGATCCCGTACGGCGTGACCGCGCACCTGGGCGCGCTCGCGGGGGGCACGCACGTGCAGCCCCGGGCGTTCACCGACTACGTGGCCGCGGTCATGACCACGATGAGCCATCAGGGCTTCTCGAACATCATCCTCATGAACGGCCATGGCGGGAACACGGAGGCGCTGCGCGAGGCGGCGCGAAGCGTGCACGAGGAGACGGGCGCGTACATCGCGATCTTCTCCTGGTGGACCGAGTGCCGTGCCGTGAGCGAAGAAGTGCTCGGCGTTCCCGGAGGCCATGCCGGTTCCGACGAGACGGCGGCGATGCTCGCGATCGCGCCGGAGCAGGTCTTTCCGGACCGCTGGGATCCGTCGCTCGCGTTCGAGCACCGCGACTCGCTCGTCGCGTTCCCCACGCCTGGATCGCTCATCTTCTACGGCGGTCGCCGCAGCGACCCCGTGTTCCATACGAAGCGCGCGGCGGAGTTCTGGCAGCGCGTGGTGGAGCACGTGGGTGACGTGCTCGAGGATCTCGTGGTCCGCTGGGATCGCGAGGGCTGGCCCGCACCGCGCGGCCGTCGCGCGCTCCGCGGCCGCGGCGTGCAGGGCAATGGCGCGCACCGCCCCGGCATCTCGGCCGTGCCGCCGCCACCGGCCGACGAAGCCGAGAAGACCCCCAAGAAGTAAATGCCCGGACTCGACGACGAGGGGATGTGCTTCTGCTGCGGCCCGCGGAATCCGATCGGGCTCCATCTCGAGTTCGAGATGATGCCGGAGCAGCGGATGCGCACCGTGTGGACGCCGCGCGAGGAGCACCAGGGCTTCAAGGACATCGTGCACGGCGGGCTCGTCGCGACCGTGCTCGACGAGGTGATGGTTCGGCTCCTCTACGTCCTCGACATCCACGCCGTCACGGCGAGCATGGAGACGAGGCTCTTAGCACCGCTACGGTGGGGACGGCCGTACCGCTTCGAGGCGTGGGTTGTCGAGGACCGGCGCCGCGCGGTGCTCACCGAGGCGGAAGCGGTGGATCCGGAGACGGGCGCTCGCGTGGCGCAGGGGAAGGCGACCTGCGTGCGGGTGAAGTGAGCGGAAGCGCGCGCTAGCGCCTCGGCGCGGGGTGCTCGATCGGTTTCGTCTCTTCCGCCGGCTTGGCGATCTGGGCTCCGTGGTCCGCGCCGGCCCTGCTCGTCGCCCCGCCGTATCCCGGCTTCGCCTTCACGTACTTGTCGAACCAGCGCGTCATCTCCCAGAGCGTGTGCCCCACGGATTCGCGCGATTCGTACTGGTGCGATTCATCCGGAAGCATGACGAGCCTCGCGGTGCCTCCCGTCCCCACGATCGCCCGGTAGAGCAGCTCCGACTGGTAGGGAATCGTGCCTGGGTTGGCGTCCTCCTGACCATGGATCAAGAGGAGCGGCTCGTCGATCTTGTCCGCGTATCGAAAGGCCGAGGCCCTGAGATAGACGTCCGGTGCCTCATAGAACGTGCGTCGTTCTCCCTGGAATCCGAACGGCACGAGCGTTTGATTGTACGCGCCGCTCCTCGCGATGCCGGCGCGGAAGAGGTCGGAGTGTGCGAGGAGATTGGCCGCCATGCGCCCGCCGTGACTGTGCCCCGCGATGCCGACGCGGTTGCGGTCGGTGACTCCGAGCGACACGGCCTTGTCGATCGCCGCCTTGGCGCTCGAGACGAGCTGGGGTACGAACTGGTCGTACACGCTGTCCGGATGCGCGACCGTGGGCATGGTCGCGTTCATGAGAATCGCGTAGCCGTCGAGCAGGAAGAAGAGGGGTGAAGCGCCGCTGAAGGTGGTGAACTTCTGGTCGGAGCCGCCCACCTGGCCAGCCGTCGCGGCGTCGGAGTATTCGAGCGGATAGGCCCACATCACCGTGGGGAGCCGCGTTCCTTTGCGATAGCCGGGCGGCGTGTAGAGCGTGAACGAAAGCGGCACGCCGTCCTCCCGCTTGTACGTGACGATGCGCTTCTCGATCCCGCGAAGCTGTGGCGTGGGGTCGGGAACGCGCGTTACGATCTTGGGCGTCGATTCTCGCGCGGCCTCACCCGGCATCGGTTTTCGCGCGCGCCCCAGCGAACGCAGCCAGATATTGGGTGGATCCTTCGGGTTCTCGTGCTTCGTGAGGAACTCGCCGCGCTTGGGATCCACGAAGCCCGCGAATGTCTCATACGCGCGATGGTCGCTCCGGAAGAGCCGTGTCGTCTCGCCCGTCTTGAGATTGAAGCGATCCAGGAACGGCCGATCCCCTTCGGGCGTGGATCCCGGACCCACGAGCCAGATCCAGTCGCCGTCTTGCTGCATGACGGCGGTTCCGGACGGGGACGCATGGATCACGGGCTGCCCAGGGTCGGCGTACTTCTCGTTGACGCTCAGGTCCCAGATCGTGCGCTTCACGACCGGGTTCTCGCCGGGGCGGATCCAGAACGCGCGCTCCCAGCGCCGCTCGCGGTTGAACTCGTAGATGATCGCGTCTTTGCCGGCTTCGCCCCAGCTCACTCCCGCGTAGCGCTCCTCGAGACGCATCAGCTCGCTGGGCTCGCCGGTGAAGGGGGCGGCCCAGGTCATGATCTTGTCGCGATGGGGCACGTGCACGGTCGGATCGCCTTTGTCGAGCGCCTCGGGCCAGAGAAGCATCGCCGGCGCGGTCGGTCGCCACATCTCCTCGCGGGGTCCCATGGGTTCGCCCTGAATGGGAACTTGGTCCATGAGGGGAAGGCTCGCCACCGTCGCGACCTTCTTCCCGGTGCGGTCCCAGATCTCGATGTCGCGCGGGAAGCGGTCGTACTGATGCAGGTACGAATAGGGGCGCTTGATCCTCTCCGTGAGGAAGTACTCACCGTCGGGGGATGGCTCGAGGCGCGCGAAGATGCCCCGCTGATGCAGCGACGTGATCGCGCCCGTGTCGGTATTGACGACCGCCGGCTCGGCGGTGAGGTAGTAATCGAAGCGCGCCTCGTCCTCCGGCGTGCGCATGACGTCGCGCGCCTCGTACGTGCTTCCGATGCCGTGCTTGCCGGACGCCTCCTGTACTTCGGGTCCGAGCGGCACCGCGTCGTCGGGCGGAGCTGGCCCGCGGTCGGCGGGCACCAGCATCACCTCGAGTGATCGCTGATCGGGCATCCAGAGGAATCCCCAGCCGAGCCCCGCGTTCACGCGAACGCCCTCGAGCCGTTTCGCGCGCAGGGTCTTCGTGTCCAGCACCCAGAGCTCGACTCCGCGCCCCGGGATCGTGTTGGAGAAGGCGACGCGCGCGCCATCGGCGCTCCAAACCAGGGGCCCGATGCGCGCTCCCTCGGGCAGGGTGATCGCGTGCTCCGGCCCGCCGCGGACGGATTGGTAGGAGAGGCGATCCCAGTAGGGAGCGCGGTGCGGCCCGTTGATCGCCGGATCGAGCCGGATGCCCGCGAGGCGGAGCATGGGCTGCGCGAGATCCGCGATCGGCGGATAGGGCTTCCCACGCTGGAGGAGGACGCCGTCACAAGCGGGGGAGACGGAGAGAATGGGAAGCGCCGGTGCGTCGAGCACCTTCCGGATGGCGGGCGGCGGGTCCTGGTAGCGGAGGGCGGCGCCGGTGGAGTCTTCGGAGACAGCGGCCCCTGACAGGCCGGCTGCACGAGCCGGCGCTGCCGCCGTAGCGGCACCGATCAAGAGCGCGAGCAAGAAGCCCCAGCGGATCATCGGCCGGAGCATAACGCCCCCGGGGACCATTTCGAAGCTCGGTTCGGCCGGGGCGACTACCTCACTTCATGATGACGAATCGTCCCGTTGCCACTCCGTCGGCCGTCTCCACGCGGTAGAAGTAGACGCCGGAGGCCAGTCTCGCTCCACTATCCGCGGTTCCATCCACCTTCACGTCGTGATATCCGGCCGCAACGAAGGATTCGCGCTGGAGGGTGCGCACCGCGCGTCCGGAGGGATCGAACACGGTGATGGTCACCGCTCCGGGGCGCGTCGTCCGGTACGTCAGGGTCGCCGACGGATTCAATGGATTTGGCCACACGGAGGCGTTCTGCCCACCGCCCGAAGCCACGATCTCCAGCTCGAGCGTGGCGTGGAATCGTCCGCCCGTCGTCAGGTCGCCTTCCAGCGTCACACCCACGAGATTCTTTCCGCCGGTGAGGCTGCTGAACAGGAGACGCATGTCGTCCTTGCGGAAACAGGACGTGATCTCGTCGACCCCGTTCCTGTCACGATCGCCGCCGAACGACGTCTTGTCTCCGATCGCGGAGATCCGATCCACACTCCCGGTCCCCGCGGAGATCATCACGACGGAGGCCGCTACGATGCTGCTGTTGGTGTAGGCGCCCGCCACCGGCTCGATCTGGATGCAAGTCGCGGCTCTGCCGGATCCGAGCTTCGTGGTCTTGTTGCCGCCTTCGACGAACGCGCGGGCCTGGAACACGTCCTGAATGGTCGCGGCGGTGTTCGCCGTGCTGCTCAGAGCGCCGTCGCTCACCTGGAGCGTAACGGGGTAGCTCCCTCCGGCGCCGTAAGCGTGCGCCGGATTCAGTCCAACTCCAGTCGAGCCGTCGCCGAAGTCCCAGTGGTAGGTGAGGGCGTCTCCGTCGGGGTCGGAGGATCCGGTGCCCAGGAACGAGACCGCGACGTTCACGACTCCGCTGTACGGACCACCCGGAGCCGCCACCGGCGCGCGATTCACATTGTCGATCACGAGGGATACCTGCTTGGGCTGCGCATCCGCGCCCTTGGCATCTCGCGCCGTGAACGTGACCGAGTACGTTCCCGCCTGGTCGAATCCAGGAGTCCAGCTGAACTGGGCCGAGCCCGTTCCGAGATCGACGAGCACCGATCCAACCGGCCGATTCTGAGCACCGATGGTCACGGCGTCTCCGTCGGGATCCGTGGCCTGGACCGTAAACGCGATCGGGGCGCCCTCGGCCGCGACGACGCTCGCGGGCGCAGTCAGCGTGGGAGGACGATTTCTCGCGCTGGAAACCGAGAAGACATA
>DATEOQ010000166.1:0-2256 GCA_035273905.1 Candidatus Eiseniibacteriota bacterium
GGACGGGATCTTGTGCTCCTCCCAGTACACGCGCGCGGTCTCCTCGTTGGCCACCTTGTAGACGCCGTAGTGCGTGGCGGGCTTCGGCGGCGAGTCGTCGGTGACGGGGCCGGGGCCGTAGTGCTCGGGCGGGCCGAACACCGCCGCCGAGGAGAAGTACGTGACCCGCGCGACGCGATCGCGGTGCGCCTTCACCGCCTCGAACACGTTGGCGGTCCCCACCACGTTGACGAGGGCGCCGCGCGCGGGGTCCTGACGACACAGCGGCACCTGCCAGGCGGCGAGGTGGATCACGCGCGTCACCTTGTGCGTGCCCATCACGGAGATCAGCGCGTCCTTGTCCGCGATGTCGCCGCGCACGAAGGTCACGTCCTTCATCGGCGCCTCGCCCACGAGCATGCGCATGCGCCACGGATCGTCGCCGAGGTCGTACACGATCGGGCGCTCGCCGGTGGCGAGGAGCCGCTTCACCACCCACGATCCGATGCAGCCGAACGCGCCCGTGACCAGTGTCGTCATCGATCGAAACCTCCCGTTTGGGTATAATGCGCCTCGTGTTCGACAGCAAGCCTTTCTTCCTCTTGCCGCGGGAGCTCAGATGAAGCCGCTCATCGTCATCGGTGGAGGTCTGCACCCGGATGGACTGCGCCTCATGGAGAAGGAGGCGCGCGTCGCCGTCGTCTCCGACTCGCTCTCGGAAGCGGGCATGATCGCGGAGGCCAAGGAGGCGGCGGGAATCCTTTTCCGCTCCAAGCCCCTCTGCTCGCGCTCGCTGATGTCCGCGTTGCCGAACCTGAAGGTCATCGGCCGGCACGGCGTGGGGCTCGACATCGTGGACCTGCCTGCCGCCACCGAGCTCGGCATCCCGGTGGTGCACGCCCCGGGATCCAACTCGAACTCCGTCGCCGAGCACGCCATCATGCTCATGCTCGCCTGCGCGAAGCAGGCGGTGGTCATCGATCAGCGCACGCGCAAGGCGGACTGGGCCAAGGGCAAGTGGGAAGGCATGCTCGAGATGAACGGCAAGACGCTCGGTATCATCGGCGTGGGCAACATCGGGCGGCGGGTGGCCAAGACGGCGGGCGCGCTGGGCATGCGCGTGATCGGCTACGACAAGTACGTGGCCGCCGACGAGCTGCGCAGTCGCGGCGTCGAGCCCATGCCCGACATGGCCTCCGTGCTCCGCCAGGCCGACGTGGTGACGTGCCACACGCCCCACACCCAGGAAACGCACCACATGATCGACGCCGCCGCGGTCGCGCAGATGAAGGACGGCGTGATCTTCATCAATACCTCACGCGGCAAGACCCAGGACGAGCGCGCGCTCCTCGCCGGGCTGGAGGGCGGGAAGATCCGCGCGGCGGGGCTGGACGTGTTCGAGGAGGAGCCGGCCTCGTCGGACAATCCGCTCTTTCAGATTGACAACGTCATCGTGTCGCCCCACATCGCGGGCGTCACGCGCGAGACCATGAAGGGGATGGCGATCCAGGTCACCGAGGAGATGCTGCGGGTGATCCGGGGCGAGCGGCCCCGGGTGCTCGGCAATCCCGATCTCTGGCCACGGCTCGGCCACCTCAAGTAAGCGGAGGCTCCATGCCCATCGACTCACGTCATCCGAGAGAGATCCGGGCCGACATCCGGCGCGGTGCCCTCGCCGGGGTCACCGCCGGCCTCGCTCCGGGCTTCGTCCAGGCGAACCTCGCCATCCTGCCCCGCGATGCCGCCTATGACTTCCTCCTGTTCTGCCAGCGCAACCCGCGCCCGTGCCCCCTCATCGAGGTCACCGACGTGGGCTCGCCGGAGCCGGTAGGCGTCGCCCCGGGCGCCGACCTCCGGACGGATCTGCCCCGCTACCGCATCTACAAGGACGGGGTGATGGCGGACGAGGTGACGGACATCACGCCCTTCTGGAGAGACGATCTCGTCTCGTTCCTCCTCGGCTGCTCGTTCACCTTCGAGTGGGCGCTGCTCGACGCGGGCATCCCCATGCGCCACATCGAGCAGGGCAAGAACGTGGCGATGTGGAAGACATCCGTCGAGTGCCGGCCCGCCGGGCGCTTCCACGGCCCGATGGTCGTGTCGATGCGTCCGATCCCCCAGACGATGATTTCCAAGGCGGTGACCGCCTCCGCGCGCTTCCCCGGCGCTCACGGGGCCCCGGTGCACGTGGGCGACCCGGCCGCCCTCGGCATCGCCGACGTCAACAAGCCGGACTGGGGCGATTCGGTGGGCGTTCGCGCGGGCGAGGTGCCGGTG
>DATEOQ010000167.1:0-2177 GCA_035273905.1 Candidatus Eiseniibacteriota bacterium
GCGCGCCACGAGCACCTCGATCCGACGCCCCGGGAGCCCCATGCGAAGCGCGCGGAACGCGGGGGTCGTGAGGAGGAGATCGCCCGCCGCGCGATGGCGGATCACGAGGAGCCGGCGCACGCCGTCGAGCGACGGCGGCGTGGGATCACGCGGTGGCACGGACGCGCCCTCCATGTGCGAGTGCGTGCTCCGTGGCCCGGACCGCCTCCCCGACCTCGACCCACTCGAGGCAGTCGAGCCGAGCGCACTCGTGGCGGTGGCAGGGCCGGCACCAGATCGGCTTGCAGAGGAGCTGGTGCCCGTCCTCGCGCGCGTAGGGGAACCAGATCTCGGGAACGGTGGGCCCCAGGATCCCTACGGTCGGCACCTGGACGGCGGGCCCCACGTGGAGCGGACTCCCGTCATTGGTCACGAGCGCATCGAGCGAGGCGACGACGGCGAAGTAGCTCCGAAGTGGAAGGCCCGCGATCACCGGAGCCGGAGCGCGCCCTGCCCCGCGTGCCCCTTCGGCCACGCGTCGCGCGAGTGCCTCCTCTCCGGGCCCCGCCAGCACGACTCCGCGCGCGCCGAGCTTGGAAAGCGCGCGAAGGAGCGCCGCGAATCGCTCTTCCGGCCAGCGCTTGGCCGGCCAGCGATTTCCGACGTGGAGACCGACCCTGGGCTCCCCCGGGGATAGGGCTCTGTCCAATCGCGCGGTCCCTTCCGCACGCTCGATGTCGCTCAAGTGGATGCGCGGCGCTTTCGTCGTTGCGGTGTGGACACCGATCACGCTGAGGGCCGAGAGGTGGTAGTCGATGGCCGAGCGGTGCGGATCCTGAGGGGGAATCGCGTGGGTATAGAGCCGCCGCCGCGAGCGTCGCGCGGGCCCCACGCGCACCGGCGCACCGGTGAAGCTGGAGAGGAGCGCGCTCCGCGGATTGCCGTAGAGATCGATCACCAGGCCATATCCCGCTCCCCGCAACCGGGCGAGCAGAGGAGGCGGGGCTGGAAGGCCCGGCCACTTCCGGAGCCTATGCACTCGCCTGAGGGCGGGATGCCCGATCGCCGCCTGCGCGGGGGCTTCCTCCGCCAGGTAGTCGATCTCCGCCTCCGGATAGCGCGCGCGCAGCGCGTCGAGGAGCGGCAGCGTGAGGATCACGTCCCCGATCTGACGGATGCGCGACACTAAGATTCGCTTCGGATCCTCCACGTCAGCGTCCCTCGCGTACGCGGCGGGCGAGGTCGCTGGTCGCGTGATCCTTGGTATCGCCCACGACGACCGTCTCGATCCCGAGCTCGCGCGCCACCGCCCGCTCCGGGACGGAGTCCACGGTGTAGTCGGTTCCCTTCGCATGGATCGCGGGGCGAAGCGTGCGGAGGAGCCCTTCCACGTTCGGCTCGTCGAATCCCAGCACCCAGTCCACGCACCCGAGCGCCGCGACGATCTCCATCCGCTCGTCGAGTGGAACGTAGGGGCGGTCCGGCCCCTTCAGTCGGCGCGCGGAGGCATCCGAGTTCACGGCGACCAGCAGCCGCTCGCCGCAGGCCCTCGCTCCCTCCAGATAGCGCACGTGCCCCACGTGGATGAGATCGAAGAGTCCGTTCGCGAGGACGAGACCGCGTCGAAGCGCGGGCTCGCGGTCGAGCGCCGCCGCGAGCTCGCTTCGATCGCGCATCTTGGCCCGGCTCACGCGGGCTCCGGCCGCGGAACGGGATGCGCGCGCACCGCCGCCTCGAGCTCGGCGCGCGAGACCGTCGCCGTCCCCCGCTTCATCACGACCACCGACGCCGCGTAGGTCGCGAGGAGCGCGGCCTCGAGGAGCGTCGCCCCGGCGCCGAGCGCAAGCGTGGCGGCGGCCGAGACCGCATCCCCGGCCCCCGTCACGTCCGCGACATCGGACGATCCCACGATGGGGATGCGGAGCGCCTTCCGGCCACGCTCGAGGAGCATCATGCCGTCGCTGCCGCGCGTGATCCAGACGCCGCGCGCCGCGGTGCGCTCCCGGAGCTCTTCCCCCGCGCGACGCAGCGCTGCCGTGTCGAGAGATGGAAGGTGAAACGCATCCCGGATCTCGTGCTCGTTCGGCGTCAGGAGCGTGGCGCCGCGATAGGAGCGGAGCGCGTACCGGGAGTCCACCACCACCGGCAGTCCTTCGCGCCTGGCGGCGGTGAGCGCCGCGCGCCGGAGCGGCGGGGCG
>DATEOQ010000168.1:0-2954 GCA_035273905.1 Candidatus Eiseniibacteriota bacterium
TCGGTGTCGGCGCCGCCACGGTAGCCGAGGATCACTTGGCTCCCGATGTTGCTCGTCATGATGACGAGCGTGTTCTTGAAGTCCACCGTCCGCCCCTGCCCGTCCGTGAGCCGGCCGTCCTCGAAAATTTGCAAGAGTACATTCGTCACGTCGGCGTGGGCCTTCTCGATCTCGTCGAGCAGGATCACGGCGTACGGGCGGCGGCGCACCGCCTCGGTGAGCTGTCCTCCCTCCTCGTACCCGACGTACCCCGGCGGCGACCCGATCAAGCGCGCGACGGTGTGCTTCTCCTGATACTCCGACATGTCGACGCGCACCATGGCGCGCTCGTCATCGAAGAGGAACTCCGCGAGCGCGCGGGCCAGCTCGGTCTTGCCCACGCCGGTCGGACCGAGGAAGAGGAACGAGCCGAGCGGGCGGTTGGGATCCTGGAGCCCAGCGCGAGCGCGGCGCACCGCGTCGGAGACCGCGCGCACCGCCTGATCCTGCCCCACCACGCGCTCGTTCAGGCGCTCCTCCATGTGGAGCAGCTTGCCGAGCTCGCTCTCGAGGAGCCGCTGCACGGGGATGCCGCTCCAGCGCGCGACGACCTCGGCGATGTCCTCCTCGTCCACCTCCTCCTTGAGGAGCTTCAGGTCCTTCTGGATGGAAGCGAGCGACGCCGTGTCGTCATCGAGCTGCTTCTTCACCTTGGGCACGTCGCCGTGGCGGATCCGCGCGACGCGCTCGAGATCCCCCGCGCGCTCCGCCTGCTGCTCCTCGTTCTTGAGCGCCTCCATCCGCGCGCGTCCTTCGTTGATCTTCTGGACCGCGGCCTTCTCGCGCCCCCAGTGCTCGGTCAGCCGCTTGAGCTCGGTCTCGGTCTCCGAGATCTCCTGCTCGATCAGCGCACGGCGCGTCTTCGCGCCGTCGTCCTTCTCCCGCTTCAGGGCGAGGCGCTCGATCTCGAGCTGCTTTCTGCGGCGCTCGAGCACGTCGATCTCGCCCGGCATGCTGTCCATCTCGATCCGGAGCCGTGACGCGGCCTCGTCCACGAGATCGATCGCCTTGTCGGGGAGCTGTCGGTCGGTGAGGTAGCGGTTCGACAGGATCGCGGCCGCGACGAGCGCCGCGTCCTGGATCTTCACCTTGTGGAAGTTCTCGTAGCGCTCGCGGAGCCCGCGGAGGATCGCGATCGTCTGCTCCACGGTCGGCTCCGACACGAACACAGGCTGGAAGCGGCGCTCGAGCGCGGCGTCCTTCTCGATGCGCTTCCGGTACTCGTCGAGCGTGGTCGCGCCGATGCAGTGGAGCTCGCCCCGCGCGAGCGCGGGCTTCAGGAGATTCGACGCGTCGAGCGCGCCTTCGGCCGCGCCCGCGCCCACGAGGGTGTGGAGCTCGTCGATGAACAGGATCACCTGTCCTTCGGACCGCTGCACTTCCTTGAGCACCGACTTGAGCCGCTCCTCGAACTGCCCGCGGTACTGCGCGCCGGCGAGGAGCGCCCCCAGATCGAGGGCCAGCACGCGCCGCGACTTGAGTCCCTCCGGCACGTCGCCGCTCACGACGCGCTGTGCGAGCCCTTCGGCGATGGCGGTCTTCCCCACGCCCGGCTCGCCGATCAAGACGGGGTTGTTCTTCGTGCGCCGCGAGAGCACCTGGATCACGCGGCGGATCTCGTCGTCGCGGCCGATGACCGGATCGAGCGAGCCCTTGCGCGCGGCTTCGGTCAGGTCGCGCGCGTACTTGGTGAGGGCCTGGTAGGTCTCTTCGGGATCGGGAGTCGACACCTGTTCTCCTCCGCGCACGCTCAGGAGCGCGTGATAGACGTTTTCACGGGTCGCTCCCGCCTCGCGCAGGATGCGTCCCATCTCGGACGTGACGGCGGGATCGAGCGCGCCGAGCAGGAAGTGCTCGGTGCTCACGTACTCGTCGCGGAGCCGCTCCGCCTCGACTTCGGCATGCTCGAGCATCGACGCCACGCTCGGAGAAAGAACCGTCTGCCGTCCACCGGAGACCTTGGGGAGGGACTGGAAGCGCTGCTCGAGCGCGCGCCGCAGGCTGTCGATGGGCACCCGCGCGGCCTCGAGCACCGGTACGACCGCGCCCCCCTTCTGATCGAGGAGCGCCTGGAGCACGTGCTCCGTGCCGACCTCGGGGTGGCCCGCCCGCTCCGCGAGGCGCTGCCCCTCGGCGAGGGCTTCCTGGCTCTTGGTGGTGAACTTGTCGAATCGCACGCCATCCTCCCGGTGACGCTTCCGAGTATACGCCCGGATGCGACCGGGAGGATGGGTGGCCGGGAGGGCTTAAGGGCGGAGTGGCGCTACGACTTCTGGCCCAGCCGCTCCCTGGCGAGCGCGGCCTCGGGACTCTTCGGATATTTCTGGATGAGCGCCTTGTAGGTCTTCTGCGACTCTTCCGCCTGCTTGAGCCGCGACTGGGAGAGCCCGATCTTGAACATCGCGGCCGGGACCTTGTCTCCCTTCGGGTAGTTGTCGACCACCTTCTGGAACTCGGCGATCGCGTTCGCGAAATCGCCCGTCCCGTAGTACGACTCGCCGATCCAGTACTGCGCGTTGTCGGCCACGTCGGTGTCGGGAAAGGTCTTGAGATACGTCTGGAAAGCCTGCCGCCCGAGCTCGTAGCGCCCCGCCGCGATGTCCGAGTAGGCGGCCTGGTACATCGACTCGGGATCCGAGGAGCCGGACGGCGCCGCGGCGCGCGTCGAGTCCGACGTGCTGATCTTCTGCTTCACCGTATCGACCTTGAGGCTGAGCTGCGAGACGCGCGCGCTCGAGGCCTCGAGCTTCCCGTCCAGGACGTCGAGCCTCTGGCTGATCTCGAGGAGGTGCGTGTCCGTGGTGGCGCGGCTCGCCGCGACCCCTTCCCGCGTGATGTCGAGCTTCTTCTCCATCGCGTCGATCCGCTTCGCGAGCGCGGCCTGGCTCGTCAGCAGGCTGTCGAGCGCCGACTGG
>DATEOQ010000169.1:0-2217 GCA_035273905.1 Candidatus Eiseniibacteriota bacterium
GGACCGCGCGCCACGATCAAGGAGATCCGCCTGACGGGGCTCGGTCCCATGAGCGACCGCGAAGTCCGCGAGGCGCTTCTCTATCAGGTCGGGTCGCCACTCGAGTTCGGCATCCTGGAGGCGAGCCGCGACTCCATCACGTACCAGTACGCCGACCGCGGCTACGCGCTCGTCAGCGTCTCCGACTCGCTCCGCGTCGACAGCACGCGGGTCTCGGTGCTCTACGCGATCCGCCCAGGGCCGAAGGTGCGTATGGGCTCGATCGAAGTCGCGGGCACGCAGAAGACGAAACCCGTCTACGTGACGCGGGAGCTCCTCTTCAAGCCTGGGGACGTGCTCCTCCGCTCCAAGCTCATTCAGAGCCAGCAGCGAATCTACGACTCCGGCCTCTACAGCGACGTGCAGATGGAGCTGGGAAAGGTCGACAGCGTGACCGCGGCGAGCGACATCGGGGTGACGGTGCGGGAGCGGAAGATGGGATGGATCGACGCCGGTATCGGGTACGGCACCATCGACCAGCTCCGTCTCACGGGGCAATGGGGGCAGCGGAACATCTTCCGCTCCTCGATGCGGCTCGTCGCGACGGGACGGCTCGGTGTTCAGATCGACACCGGTCCCCTCCATACGCACGCGGGGGATCGAAGGATCGACCTCGCGCTCACGCACCCGTGGCCGCTCGGCATCCGCGTGCAGACCACGGTGGGCGTCTACGCCGAGGACGAACCGATCATCCAGCTCACCGATCAGTACCCGGTCCAGGCCATCGGTGCGTCGCTCGTTCTCTCGAGCTCCATGTTCAAGTACGGACGGAACGCGGCCTCCTACGAGCTTCGGCACGTCACGCAGGACAGCCTGCTCACCCAGAGCACGACGAATGATTCGAGCTACACCACCCACCGCATCGCGTTCACGTTGGAGCGCGACACGAGGCTCAACATCTTCGACCCGCTGAAAGGGAGCGACGTCTACGGGCGCGTCGAGTTCGTCGCGGGGACCATCCCGGGGACCGCCCAGTTCACGACGAGCACGCTCCAGGCGACGAAGTACCTGCGCTGGGGCCGCGCCGTATTCGCGACGCGGGTCCGGGGTGGCTATATCGAGCCATGGAGGCCGACGGGGCCGGATACCTCGACGACCGACGTTCCTCTCGAGCTGGCCCAGATCCCGACCGAGGACCGCTTCCGAACCGGCGGCGCCTCGACCGTCCGCGGGTACTATGAGAACGAGTTGGGAACCCGCGAAGTGCATACCTTGTCGTCCGCGGGTACGGATTCGGTCTACAGCGTGATCCGAGGCGGCCAGGTCCAGCTCCTGGTCTCGGCCGAGCTCCGGTTCCCGCTCCTCTGGATCTTCTCCGGGGCTGCGTTTTTCGACGGAGGCAACGTCTGGGAGCGCCCGGAGGACATCAAACCAGGAAATATCTTCAGCTTTGGGAACGGAGCGGGGTACAACGATATGAGGTACAGCGTGGGGCTTGGCCTCCGCGTCGGAACCCCGATCGGCCCGATCCGCCTGGACTACGGCTGGAAGCTCCGGACCGCCCGGCCCGACACCCCGGACGTGAACCCGGATCCCGGCCTGCTCCACTTCAGCCTGGGGCACGCATACTGACATGAGTCGTTCCACCCTCGAACCTCCTCCCGCGCGCGGGGCGCGCGAGCGGCGCCCATTCCACGCGTCCACGGCCTTCCGGGCCGTCCTGGCCGTGGTGCTGGGCGGGCTCGCGCTCGCCGCGTTCGCGGTCGCCTCGCTCCTCTTCCTGTTCCGCACCGGCAACCCGGAGCTCACGCACCGCATCATCGCCGAGGTGAACCGGGTCGCCACGTCGGACTCCACCCGCTTCACGAGCGACCGCGTGCACGGGACCCTCTTCCGGGGAGCCGTGGTCGAGAACCCGAAGCTCCTCGTGCAGACTCCGAACGGCGAGGTGGCTTGGGCGCAGGCCAAGTCCATGCGCGTCGAGTTCGACCTGGTGGCGTTCCTCTTCCATCAACGCCAGGATCTCCGCGTCGACCTGGACGGCCCGCGGATCGACCTCGTCCACGACCGTAACGGCGAGCTCGTCATGCCGCGCTTCGCGCGGAAGAAGCAGGGCGAGGGCAAGGGGCTCAGCGGAACGCGGGTCGTGATCGCGGTGAAGAACGGCGCATTCTCGATGGACCGCATGAAGACCCGATACGGCAAGATCGCCGGAGTGGCGACCCTCCTCTCCGGCCC
>DATEOQ010000170.1:0-4114 GCA_035273905.1 Candidatus Eiseniibacteriota bacterium
TCCGGCAGCGACACGTCGCCCGTCAAATGCGGAAACGTGATGCCTTCCTCGAGGCGCACCGGGATCTCCAGGCTGAAGCGCTCTCGATTCCAGTCCTCGATCCGGAGCCCGCCGAAGAAGCGCGCGGCCGGGTTGAGGAAGCTCCGCGCCATGCCGCTTCCCGCCCGGATCACGTGCGCGCCGGTGACGGCGAGACCGGCGCGCAGCGTGCCCATGCGCGGGCGGAACTCGAGGATGTCGATATGGGTCTGGAGCTCGAGCACCGCCTCGACCGGCGACGCGCTCGGGCCGAGCTTGCGCGCGCGGCCTCGGAGCGTGATGAGGGCGAGGCCGTTCCGCAGATCGAGGCTCGCCTCCGTGAGGATCGCCTCGTACGTTCCGTCCTCGAACGTACGGCGTATCGGGAGCGAGCGGTCGAGCACGTCCCGCAGGAAGACCTCGCGGAGCGCCAGCTGGGCATCCCCCTGCGGCAGGAGCGAGCCGAAGCGCTCGCGCGCGGCGTAGAGGTTCAGGCTCACGATCTCCTGTGCCGCGCGGCTTCGCTCGAACTGCACCAGGGGATAGGACTCGTCGAGCCGCCACCAGAGCCGGACCCCGGCCACCACGGCGAGCACGAGCGCGATTCCCGCCAGGATCCAGCGGGCGGTGTGGCTCAGGTAGAAGCGGAACGGGTGCGGCTGCATCCCTCAAGCGTACTCCGGGCATGACCTCGAGCGGGCGAGATCCGATCGTGGTGATTGGCGGAGGCGCGGCGGGCTTCCTCGCCGCGATCCACGCCGGCCGGCAGGGTGGTCGCGTCTTCCTCCTCGAGCGGACGCACGAGGGCGGGCGGAAGATCCTCATGTCGGGGGGCGGGCGGTGCAACGTGCTCCCGTCGGAGCTCGACCCGCGCCGATTCGTCACGGCCTCCTCGCCCAACACGATGAAGAAGATCCTTCTCTCCTGGCCACTCCACGAGCAGCGCCGCTTCTTCGAGGAGGAGCTCGGGATGCCGCTCGCGCTCGAGGAGGAGACGGGGAAGCTCTTCCCGGTATCGAACAAGGCGCGCGACGTGCGCGACCGCATTCGCGATCTCGCCGCGCGCGAAGGGGCGGAGCTTCGGTTCGACTCACTCGTGGTGTCGCTCCGGCCGGGCGCCGCGGGGTGGCGCGTGGGCCTGGCCGGCGGCGCTGAGATCCCTGCATCGCGCGTCGTGATCGCGACGGGCGGGCTCTCGGTCCCGGCCACCGGGAGCGACGGCACGGGGCTCGACCTCGTCCGCCGCCTCGGCCACACGATCCACGACACCTATCCCGCGCTCACGCCGCTCACCGCGCGGCCGCATCGCTACGCGGCGCTCAGCGGCGTATCCCTCCCGGTCACGCTCGAAGCGCCGCACGATCGCCGATCGTTCACGACCCAGGGGGGGTTTCTGTTCACGCACAAGGGCTATAGCGGACCGGCGGTCCTGAACGCGTCGCACCTCGCGATCCTCTCGCGCCGCGCGGGAGGGCCGCCGCAGCATTTCTTCGTCCGCTGGACGTCTCTTCACGCCGAGGCTTGGGATCAGAATCTCCGCACCGGAGAAGGCGCCGTGCTCTCCCGGCTCCGCGCGCGGATCCCCGCGCGGCTCGCGGAGGCGCTCCTCGAGGATGCGGGCGTGGATCCCTCGACTCCCGTCGCGCAGCTCAAGAAGGACGAGCGGCGGCGCGTGGTGGAAGCGCTCACGCGGCATCCCCTCCCGTGGTCGGGGGACGAGGGCTACGTGAAGGCCGAGGTCACCGGCGGCGGCGTGGCGCTCGACGAGATCGACCCGCGCACGCTCGAGAGCCGCATCGCGCCCGGGCTCTTCCTGTGCGGCGAGATCCTGGACGCGTTCGGTCCCATCGGCGGCTACAACTTCGCGTGGGCCTGGTCCACGGGTCGCGCCGCGGGGCTTGGAGCGGCCGGGTCGAGTAGACTCGAAGGATGAGATTGGCGCTCCTCCTGATCTTCCTCGTCGGGTGCACCCCGTCGTACGTCGACGCACAGGCGCCGCGCTCGCCCACGCCCAAATCCATCGAAGCGCCGGTGCGCGTGGTGACGGTGGCGGAGGGGCTCGTGCACCCCTGGGGCCTCGAGTTCCTTCCCGACGGACGCATGATCGTCACGGAGCGCCCCGGCCGACTCCGCATCGTCACGCCCGACGGCCACCTCTCCGAGCCGCTCACCGGGGTGCCGCGCGTGTTCGCGGAAGGACAGGGGGGTCTCCTCGACGTCGCGCTGAGTCCCACGTTCGACCGGGACCATCTCGTCTATCTCTCGTTCGCGGAACCGGGGGAGGGCGGCGCCGGAACCGCGGTGGCTCGCGGGAAGCTGGGCGAGCATGGGCTCGAAGGCACGCGGGTGATCTGGCGCCAGCGGCCGAAGGTCGACAGCCCCGCACACTTTGGATCGCGCCTCGTCTTCCGTCCCGACGGCACGCTCTTCGTCACGATGGGGGAACGCTTCAGCTATCGCACGCGCGCGCAGGATCTTTCCGTGACGCTGGGCAAGATCGTCCGCATCCATGCCGACGGCACCGTGCCGCGCGACAATCCGTTCGTGGGCCGGAAGGGCGTCCTTCCCGAGATCTGGTCCTACGGCCACCGCAACGTGCAGGCGGCCGCGCTCGAGCCCGGCACGGACCGGCTCTGGACCGTGGAGCACGGAGCGCGCGGCGGCGACGAGCTGAATCATCCCGAGGCGGGGAAGAATTACGGCTGGCCGGTGATCACGTACGGGGTCGATTACTCCGGCTTGAAGATCGGCGAGGGCGTCGCCAAAGCGGGCATGGAGCAGCCCGTCTACTTCTGGGATCCGGTCATCGCGCCGTCGGGGATGGTCTTCTACGAAGGGAACCGCTATCCGGGATGGAAGGGGAGCGTCTTCGTGGGGTCGCTCAACCCCGGCTGCCTCGTCCGGCTGGTGCTCGAGAACGGCAAGGTCGCGCGCGAGGAGCGCTATCTCGGCGAGTTAGGCGAGCGGATTCGCGATGTCCGGCAAGGGCCGGATGGATTACTCTATTTGCTCACCGACAATCCCCAGGGCCGGATACTCAAGCTCGTCCCCCTCGAGCGCTGACCGAGGTCATCCATGAGTTTCGCGCCGAGGCTGGCCCTCGCCCTCTGCCTCGCCATCCTTGCCCCGTGCAAGGCGCATGCCGCCCGGCCGACACCCCGTCCTGAGTTGCCTGCTCGCGAGCATCTGATCCTGAAGCTGAAGCCGGGGAACCGTTTCCTCACGACGAGGGGCGCGCTCCGGTCGCACGCCCCTGACCTCGATCGGGCCCTGGCCCGCCACCAGGCGCGCGAGGCGTCGCCCCTCTTTCCGGAGGCGCATGCCGATCCTGCCTTGCGCGAGAAGCTCGGACTCGATCGCTTTTACGTCGTCCGGCTCGACCATGGCGCGGACGTGCGCGCCGCTGTGGCGGATCTCAGGCAGCGGGATGACGTGGACGCGGTGGAAGAGCCGGCCGAAGCGCACGCGGTGGTGCTTCCGAACGACAAGGGCTTTCCGGATCAGTGGTCGCTCCGGAACATCGGCGCCAACGTTCCGAACGGAAAGCCCGGCGCCGACATTCACGCCACGGACGCCTGGGGCGTGACGACCGGCGACAGCACCCTCATCGTGGCGGTGTGCGACACCGGCATCCGGCTGACCCATCCCGACCTCGCGCCCCGCATCTGGACCAACACGGGCGAGATCCCGGACAACGGCATGGACGACGACGGCAACGGATACGTCGACGACGTCCATGGCTACAACTTCTACTACGACACCAACGACAACGGCGACCGCCACGGCCACGGCACGGCGGTATCGAGCATCCTCGGCGCGGCGACGAACGACTCCATCGGCATCGCCGGCGTCGACTGGAGCTGTAAAATTATGCCGGTCGCGGTGCTGAACGACCACGGCGGTGGCGACTTCGAGCAGATCGCGCTGGGGGTCTACTACGCGGTCAACAACGGGGCGCGCGTGATCAGCATGAGCCTCGCCGGTGATGAGCCGTCGGAGGCGCTTCGGGCCGCGTTTCAGTACGCCATCGGCCGCGGCACCTTCATCGCGACCGCCATGGGGAACGACGGCGGACCCGTGCCTCTGTATCCCGCCG
>DATEOQ010000171.1:0-14641 GCA_035273905.1 Candidatus Eiseniibacteriota bacterium
GATCCGGCCGCGCTTCAAATCGCCGAGCGCGCGCTCCCGTTGGCTCTGGCTCCGGTTGCCATGGATGGGCGCGACGGCGTAGTTGCGCTTGCCGAGCTGGCGCGCGAGGCGATCGGCGCCGTGCTTGGTGCGCGTGAAGACGATCATGCTCCGCACGTCGATCGCGGAGAGGATCTCGTCCAGGAGCTCGGTCTTGAGATTCCGGTGCACGGGGTAGACCGCCTGCGTGATTCCCGCGGCGGGACGCGACGGCGGCGCGAGGTCCACGCGCGCCGGCTCGCGCAACGCTTCGCGCGCGACCTGGTTGAGCTCCGGCGGCATGGTCGCGGAGAAGAGGAGCGTCTGACGATCCTGCGGCAGGAGCCGGAGGATGCGCCGGAGGTCCGGCGCGAATCCCATGTCGACCATGCGGTCCGCTTCGTCGAGCACGAGCACTTCGACGTAATCGAGCCTCAGCGCGAGACGCCCGTGCAGATCGAGCAGACGCCCCGGCGTGGCGACGAGGAGCTCGCACCCGGCGCGGAGCATGCGCTCCTGCGGTGGCAGCGGAACACCGCCGTAGACCACGCCCACGTTGATCTCGGTGAAGCGCGCGTAATCGCGCGCGTTCGTCTCCACCTGGGCCGCGAGCTCACGGGTGGGCGTGAGGACGAGCGCCCGGAGCCGCTTCGGTCCCTGGAGGAGCCGCGCGAGGATCGGGAGGATGAAGGCTGCGGTCTTGCCCGTCCCGGTCTGGGCGGCGCCGATCAGATCCTGGCCGTCCAGGACGATGGGGATCGCTTTGCGCTGAATCGGGGTCGGCTCGGAATATCCGGCCGCGCGCACGCCCTTCATGATCGGCGGCGGCAGGTTGAGTACATTGAATCCCATGAAATCCTCAGGTGTGGTGATGCGAGCCCGGATGGACCGGGCGTGGACGGCGCCCTAGGCGCGGTATCCGGGAAAGGTACCTGCTGCAGGGGGGCATCACAACTGCGCATTCCCGCGGGCCGAGGACGGGTTAGGATGGACGGATGAACCTGATCCGCCCCTGGCCCCGCGATCGCGCGCGGCGGCGCGCCTACGTCGACGACGTATTCGAGCGTGTGGCGCCCCAGTACGACCGCCTCACGCGCCTCCTCTCGTTCGGGATGGACGACCGATGGAAGGCCGGCCTCCTCGCACTGCTGCGCGAGGAGCATCGGGACGGGAGCGTGCTCGATCTCGCCACCGGCACCGGCGCGTTCCCGCTCCTCCTCCGGCGCGAGGGGCATCGCGGCTCGATCGTCGGCGCCGATCGAAGTCCCGCCATGCTCGCGCGGGCGCGGGTGAAGTGCGAGGGTGCGGACATCCGGTTCGTGGAAGCCGACCTCAACGCGCTTCCGTTCGGTCCGGAGTCGTTCGACGTGATCGTGATGGGATATGGGCTCCGGTATCTCGACGACCTTCCGCGCGCGATGGCGGCGGTCCACCGGGTGCTCCGGCCCGGCGGCATGTTCCTCACCCTCGACTTCGGCGTGCCGCGGAACCCGTTCATGCGCGCCTTCTGCTTCGCCTACCTCTTCCTCGTGGGCACCCTGTGGGGCCTGGTGCTCCACAAGCGTGCCGACACCTACTGGCACATCGTGGAATCGCTCGAGGCCTATCCGGGGCAGGACGCGCTCGCGGCCGCGCTCACGCACGCCGGCTTCGAGCAGCTCCTCGTGGCGGAGCGGATCGGCGGTCTCTCGGTCGTCACGGGCGCGGAGCGGGCGCGTGCGGACGGCCTCGCGCGAGCAGCCAGTACGCCGGGAGCTTGATCCACTCCCCGATCACGACTCGCCGCGCCCAGCGATCCTTCCACCAGCCCGAGCGGCGCACGCTCGAGCGCTCGTCCGGCACCGCCGCCAGCGTCAGCTGGATTCCGCTTCCCTGGAGCGCGCGCCTGAACGCGAGCTTCGTGCGGGCCACGTGGACTTCCGTCGTCACCACGAGGAGCGATCTCCATCCGCTCGCGCGGGCGAGCCGCGCCGCGCCCACCGCCTCGCTCCACGTTCCGAGCCGGCCGCGAGGCATCCATTCGGCATGCGCGCCACGCTCGTCCAGCGTGACGAGGAAATGCCGGAGGCGAGGCGGTGTCTGCGCGACGAGTGCCGCGAGTCCGCCGTCGTCCGGGAGTGCAAGGGCGCGGAACCCACGCCACTCGAACCTCGCGACGCTCAGGACGAGCGCGCGCGCAGCGCCGCTCTTCCAGAGCTCGAGCCCGTAGGCCTTCCGCTCCGGCCGGCCGGCCAGGACGACGATCGCGTCCTCGGTCACGCCGATCCTCACCTAGTGGAAGAAGTAGAGCGACGCGCCGATCGCCGCGATCGTCGCCGCGAGCCCGACCGGCACGAGCGTGCGGACCGCCCCCCGTCCGATGAGCGCGGCGGCTCCCGCCTTGAAGAGCGTGTTCGAGATGACGCCGAGCGCGACGGCTTGCGCCGCGGTGCGGACGAGCGCCGGGTCCGAGGCCGTCCGGGCCATGGAGATCGTGAGCGCGTCCATGTCGGTGAGACCCAGGATCGCTCCCGATGCCAGGAGCCCCGAGTCTCCCCAGCGCTCCTTGGCGAGGTAGACCGCGAACAGAACGATCTGGAAGAGCGCGGCCATCTGGAGCGCGGATCGGAGATGGAGGGGGTTCGACGGCTCAATGGGTTCCTGACCTCCCGGGGCACGCGCGCGCTTCCAGCCGATGAAGACGAGCGCCGCCGCAACGAGGAAGGGCGCCGCTAGGTAGGGGAGCACTGCAACCATGAGGCTCGTGTTGAGCACCGCCGCCGACACGGCCACGCGCAGGAAGAGAACGGCGCACGCCGCCAGAATGCCGAGCGCCAGCGCGCCGGAGAGCGAAGGGTCCTCCCGGCTCTCCCGGGAGAAGGCGAACGTGATGTTGGTCGACGAGACGAGACCGCCGAGGAGGCCCGCGAGCGCGTAGCCGTGCTTCTGGCCGACGGCGCGTCGCGCGATGTAGCCGACGAAGCTCATACCCGAGAAGAAGAGAACGAGCAGCCAGAGCAGACGCGGCCGCACCCCGCCGAGTGGTCCGAAGGGACCCTCAGGAAGGAGCGGCAGGACCACCGCTGCCATCACGGCAAACCGGATCCCGGCGCGAATTCCCGTGTCGTCGAGCTTCTCGACCGTTCGGTGGAGCCGCGTCTTCTCGACCAGGAGGAGCGCCGTCACCGCGATGACGCCGCTCGCGAGCGCGAGATATCCGAGCCCCGCGAGCGTGCCGGCGGCCACGGTCACGAGGGCCGCGACCTCGGTCGTTCCCTCGACGTCGCGTCCGCTGACCGCCACGTACCCCGCGATGACGATGCCAACCGCGCCCGCCAGGAGCACCGCCGCGAGCGCGGACGCGCCCACGGTCCAAAGCCATCCCGCGGCGCCCGCGAGCCCGCCCAGGAGGGTGAAGGTCCGGATGCCGCCGATCCGCGCCGAGGGGCCGGACGCGTGTCCCGACCACTGGCGCTCCAGGCCGATCGCGGCGCCGCCGAGCGCGGCGATCGCGATCCGGACCACGCCGTTGGGCTCGACGTTCATCGGCGCATCAAGCCGGCTCGAACTCGGGATGACGCGCGCCGAGGAGCCGGAGCCCGTTCGCGATCACGAGGAGGGTGCTCCCTTCGTGACAGACGACCGCGAGCCACAGAGGGAGAATGCCGGTGAGGGTCGAGATCACCAGGATCCCGATCACGCCGAAGGCGAAGCCGAGGCTCTGGCGCACGACGCGCTGGGAGCGGCGCGCGAGCCAGAGCGCGAGCGGGATGCCGCGCAGGTCATCGCGCATGAGGACGACGTCGGCGGTCTCGAGCGCGATGTCGGTGCCGGCGCCGCCCATGGCGATCCCGACCGTGGCGCTCGCGAGTGCGGGGGCGTCGTTCACGCCGTCGCCCACCATCGCGAGGGAGGGCCAGCGCTCTCGCAGCTCCCGGAGCGCGGTGACCTTTTCATCCGGGAGGAGTCCGGCCCGAACCACGTCGGCGCCGATCGCGCGGGCGATCGGCTGGGCTACCCGCTCGTGGTCGCCCGTCAGCATCGCCACATGCTTGATCCCGAGCCTGCGGCAGGCGGCGATGGCTGCGGGAGCCTCGGCGCGAATCGAATCCGCCACCGCGATCGCACCGCTCTCCGGCGACGGATCGGGGGTGCCGTTCGTGCCCTGCCGGACGACCACGAGGAGGGCGGTCTCGCCGCGTCCTCGAATCACCTCGGCTTCGCGCCCCGCCTCGGCCGGCACGGACACGTCGTGGCGCCGGAAGAGGGGATCGCGGCCGACGCCGATCCAGCGGCCTTCGGCGTGCGCGTGCACGCCTTCGCCGCTGTGGCTCTCGAACTCCGTGACGTCCGGCCAGGCGAGCCTCCGCCGCGAGGCCTCCGCGACGACCGCGCGGCCCGTGTGGTGCTCGCTTCGAACCTCCACCGCGGCGGCGTAGCGGAGGAGGTCGTCCTCGCGCGCGGGAGGCACCGCGGTGACGCGGAGCACGCGAGGGCGTCCTTCGGTGATGGTGCCGGTCTTGTCGAGCGCGAGCGCGGTGACCTGCGCCAGCCGCTCCAGATGAACGCCGCCTTTGAAGAGGACGCCGTGGTGCGCCGCGTGGGTGATCGCCGAGAGGATCGCCGCCGGCGTCGCGATCACGACGGCGCAGGGAGACGCGGCGACCAGGAGCACGAGGCCTCGGTAGCACGCGGTCCACGCGTCCACTCCGTCGGCGAGCGACAGTCCGGCGGCCAGCCCCGCGCCGAGGAAGACCGAGACCACGTAGGGGAGCTCCCACCGCTCCACGAACGTCTCGGCGGTGGACTTGGCCTTCCGCGCCTCGCCGACCAGGTGGATGATCCGCGCGAGGGTCGTCTCCTCGGCCGCCTTGTCGACGCGGACGATGGGGGAGCCGCGCAGGTTCATGGTGCCGGCGAACACGCGGCTCCCGGGGGCCTTCTCCACCGGAACCGACTCGCCGGTGATGGTGGATTCGTCCGCCTCGGACTGACCCTCCATCACGATGCCGTCCACCGCGAAGCGCTCGCCCGGGATGGCGCGCACGCGGTCGCCCACGCGCACGTCCAGGACCGGCACGCGCTCCTCGCGTCCGTCGCGCAGGACGAGCGCGGTGTCGGGACGTAGCTCGATCAATCCCTCGATCGTCCGCTGGGTCCGTTCCATCCCGCGGCGCTCGAGCGCTCCGCTCAGCGAGAAGAGGAACAGGAGGACCGCCCCCTCGCCCCAGTGGCCGAGGACTGCGGATCCGGTGGCCGCCGTGACCATGAGGAGGTTGATGTCGAGACGCCGGCCGAGGAGATTCCGGATCAGGTCGAGCCCCGGACCGATCCCGCCGGCCAGATAGGAGACGACGAAGAGCGGAATCCGGAGTCCTGCGCCTTGGGCCCATCGTTCGGACGTCCCCGCGGCGATGCCGAAGACGGCGCAGATGACGGTGAGGGTGAGCTCCTGATCGCCCGAGAGGAGCGTTTTCAAGCGAGCCTTGATTCTGCCCGGCTTCGGACGCCGAACGGATCCGGCCGCGCTCGTCGACGCTCCGGGGCTCAGCGGTCCGCCGATTCCAAGAGCCGCCGGAGCACGTAGGGGAGGATTCCGCCGTGCTCGAAGTAGCGCGCCTCCTGCGGCGTGTCGATGCGGACGATGGCTTTGAACTCGCGCGTGCCGCCGCCGTCGGCGTGGGCGCGCACGACGATCTCGGCGCCCCGCGTCGAGCCGGAGGCGATCATGGGTGCGAGTCCGACGACGTCGTATCGCTCGTGGCCGGTCAGACCCAGCGACTCGGCCGTATCGCCGAGGCGGAACTGGAGCGGCAGGATGCCCATGCCGATGAGATTGCTCCGGTGGATCCGCTCATAGCCCTCCGCGATCACGGCGCGCACGCCGAGAAGCTTCGGGCCCTTCGCGGCCCAGTCGCGCGAGGAGCCGGATCCGTATTCCTTGCCCGCGAGCACGATCGACGGGACGCCTTCCTTCTCGTAGCGCATCGCCGCGTCGTAGATCGACAGGGTCTCGCCGTCCGGAAGGTGGGCGGTCATGCCTCCCTCGACACCGGGCACGAGCTTGTTCCGGATGCGCACGTTCGCGAACGTGCCGCGCACCATGACCTCGTGATTGCCGCGCCGCGAGCCGTACGAGTTGTAATCCGCCGGCTTCACCCCCTGCGACTCGAGGTACTGCCCGGCGGGAGACGCGCGCTTGATCGATCCGGCGGGCGAGATGTGGTCCGTCGTCACGCTATCACCGAAGAAGGCGAGGACGCGCGCGCCTGCGATCTCGGCGACCGGCTTCGGCTTGCGCTCCATCCCCTCGAAGTAGGGAGGCAGCTTCACGTAGGTCGAGTCAGGCTCCCACGCGTAGCGGTCGCCCTCGGGAACGGGGAGCGTGCGCCACGTCTCGTCGCCGGTGTAGACGTCCTTGTAGGTGGAGCGGAACGTCTCCGACTTCACCGCGGTCCGGATCGTGTCCTCGATCTCCTTGCGCGACGGCCAGAGGTCGCGAAGGAAGACCGGCTTCCCATCGGAGCCCTGGCCCACGGGCTCCGTGTCGAGATCGATGTCGATGCGTCCCGCGAGGGCGTAGGCGACCACGAGCGGCGGAGACGCGAGGTAGTTCGCGCGCACCTCGGGATGGATCCGTCCCTCGAAGTTCCGGTTTCCGCTCAGGACCGACGCGACGACGAGGCTTCCTTCCTCGATGGCGCTCGAGATGGGCTCGGGCAGGGGACCGCTGTTTCCGATACAGGTCGTGCAGCCATAGCCGACGGTCTGGAATCCGAGCTTGTCGAGATACGACGTGAGCCCGGCCTGGTCGAGATAGCCGGTCACCACCTTCGATCCGGGGGCGAGGCTCGTCTTCACCCAGGGCTTCGTCTTGAGCCCGCGCTCCACCGCACGCTTGGCGACGAGGCCGGCGCCCACCATCACGGACGGGTTCGACGTGTTGGTGCAGCTCGTGATCGCCGCGATCACGACCGAGCCCTCGCTGAGATCGAACTCCTCGCCCTTGTGCGAGACCCGCGGCGCCACCGGCGCCATGGTCGCGATCGCGCCATCGCCTCCTTCGTTCTCCCACCGTCCTTCGCCGGGAACCGGCTTCGCCGCTGCGGCGGGCGTGCTCTTCATGCTCGGAAGCGCGGTCTGGAAATTCTTCTTCACCTCGCGGAGCACGACGCGGTCCTGGGGCCGGCGCGGTCCCGCGAGCGACGCTTCGACCGTCGCGAGGTCGAGCTGGAGCGTGTCCGAGTACGAGGCCTCGGGGGAGCCCGGCGCATGGAAGAGTCCCTGCTCCTTCGCGTAGGCCTCGATCAGCCGGAGCTGCTCCGCCGTGCGTCCCGTGAACTCGAGATAGCGAAGCGTCTCCTGATCGATCGGGAAGATGCCGCACGTGGCGCCGTACTCCGGGGCCATGTTCGCGATGGTGGCGCGGTCGGCGACGGGAAGCCCGGCGAGACCCGGGCCGTAGAACTCGACGAACTTGCCGACGACACCCTTCTTGCGGAGCATCTCGGTGACGGTGAGCACGAGGTCGGTCGCGGTCGCGCCGTCCGGCAGCTTGCCGTCGAGCCGGAAGCCGACCACCTGCGGGATCAGCATCACGACCGGCTGACCGAGCATCGCGGCCTCCGCCTCGATCCCGCCCACGCCCCAGCCCAGCACGCCGAGTCCGTTGATCATCGTCGTATGAGAATCGGTGCCGATCAGCGTGTCGGGATACGCGCGGGGGTTCTTCCCGTCCGTCGCGAACACGACGCGTGCGAGGAATTCGAGGTTCACCTGATGCACGATGCCGGTCGCGGGAGGCACGACCCGGAAGTTGTCGAACGCGCGCTGGCCCCAGCGGAGGAAGAGATAGCGCTCGCGGTTCCGCTCGAACTCCTTCGTCGCGTTGATGAGGAGTGCGGCGTTCGAGCCGTACTCGTCCACCTGCACGGAGTGGTCGATGACGAGCTCCGCCGGCTGGAGCGGATTGATCTTCTTGGGATCGCCGCCGAGATCGGCCATCGCGTCGCGCATGGCAGCGAGGTCGACCACCGCGGGAACGCCGGTGAAGTCTTGAAGTAAGACGCGGCTCGGCGTGAACTGGATCTCGCGGTTCGGCTCCGCTGCCGGCTCCCACCGCGCGACGGCCTCCACGTCCTCGGCTTTCACGGTCCGACCATCCTCGGTGCGAAGCAGGTTCTCGAGCAGGATCTTGATGGAGTAGGGAAGGCGCTCGACGGGGAGACCCTTCTTGGTGAGCGCGTCCAGACGTTGGATCTCGTAACTGCGGCCGCCGACCTCGAGGGTCGCTCGGGAGCCGAAGGAGTCGGTCATCGGGATCTCCGGGTGGTGCGCCCGGTCGGGGCGCGGGAAAGGGATCGTCGATCGACCCTAGGATAAACGACGCCGGTGCCGGCCGGAACGGCCTTCCAGATCATACTTTCGGCGCATGCACCCGTGCCGTAGAGTCGGCTCGGTGAGCAACTCTTCGGCAGCGCGCCGGCGTTGGCTGTGGATCGCGATCGCGGTGGTGGCTCTGGGCGCGCTGGTCGAGGGGAGCATCCTCCTCGCGCCGCATATCCACCGCGCGAAGATCGAATCGTGGATCCGAGGAGCCGGGGTCTACGGCCCGCTCCTCCTCCTCGCCGTCCAGGCGGGCCAGATCGTCGCGGCCCCCATCCCGGGCCTCTTCGTCCCCGTGATCGCCGGCGTCCTCTACGGGCCGATCGTCGGCCCACTCGTGACCTCGCTCGGCACCCTCCTCGGCTCCGCCGCCGCCTACGCCATCGGCCACCGCGGCGGCCGGCCCCTCGCCGAACGAATCGCGGGCAAGGAGCGCCTCCAGCAAGCGCAAACACGAATGAGCGGCAGGCGCTGGCTGGTGCTGATCCCTCTGTTCTTGCTGCCCTTCTCGCCCGCCGACGCACTCTGCTTCGTCGCCGGCATCATCGAAATGGGCTGGCGACGATTCATGACCGCGGTCCTGCTAGGAAGGATCCCCAAGGACGCCCTGATAGCCGTTGCGGCAGCCCTAGGCTGGAAAGCCCTGGGCTAAGGTAGGCGAGGAAGAGGGGACGACAAGAGGCGCCCCGGGATGCTTCGCGCCCCAGCGCGAAGCGACTGATGGCGCCGGCGGTCGTCCCCTCTTCCTCGCCGGCCCAAGCACGTTTCTTTCTAGCTATGCTTCCCGCGAACCACGGTCTTCAAAGGCGTACCAGCCTGGATCGTAGTGGCCGCGCGAGTGCTGTTGAGAATCGACCCATCTTCGACTCCGATGGCCCCGCCACCCATCTCGGCCCAGAGCTGTGAAAACGTGGCGGTGCGCGAAGCGGGCTTGATGACGATGCGATCCGGGGTGACGTTGAGCTTTTCCGGATCGGTCAACGCCGCGACGCTGCGGATGGCCGCATAGATCTGCTCCGTCGCCGCGCCTCCCTTCGATTGTCCGATGATCTCGAGGAACTGGCCCGGCTTGATCCGCACGAATCCGGCGGCGACGTTGCCTCCCTGGTCGCCTGTCAGGACGACGTTCCCGACCCACGCGGGGAAGTCGCGGAACTGCTCCGGGCGTCCCGATGCCGACGAGATCGCGTTCTTCACGCGGAGCGAGTCGACGTACTCCGAGGGGGTGAGGCTCACGTTCTTCGTCGAGCCGAGCGTGAGCTGCATCGTCGCGCCCAGGTTCTCGTTGGTCGCGACCACCGCGGAGGGATTGTTCACGGTCTTCCAGCCGCTCGGGAAGATGAGCTGGAATCCGAGCTGCGGGTGGTAGAACCGGCTGTTCTCGAAGTATCCGGCGCGCGGATCGTCGCCGTAGACGAGGCCTTCGATATGCCGCCGGTAATTCTCGGCGCCGATCTCGAGATGGAGGGACGCGCCTCCCACGGTCGCCTCCGCGAGCTGGCGCGTGCGGACCTGCCGGTCGCCCGGATCGGGGTGGGTCGAGAGGAAGTTGGGCAGTCCGGCCCCTTCGCGATCGCCGATCCGCTTCAAGGTCTCGTACGTCGCGGGGATCTGCCGTGGGTCGTACTTCGCGCGCGCGCTGTACTGGACCCCCAGCTCGTCCGCCTGCGACTCGTGGTCGCGGCTGTACTTGAGGAAGAGGAGCCCCATGCCCTGGGCGGCGAGCCCGCCATACTCCCGGAATCCCGAGAAGGCGACCATCCCGACCAGGAGCCCCACCTGGGCGATCTGCTGATTCGTGATCTGCTGCGCCGAGTGGCGCGCGGTCACGTGGCCGATCTCGTGTCCGAGCACCCCGGCGAGCTGCGCCTCGGAGTTCATCTGCGCCAGGATGCCGCGCGTGATGTAGATGTAGCCGCCCGGCAGCGCGAAGGCGTTGACCACGGGGGAGTCGAGGAGCCGGAAGTGCCAGACCTCTGTGGGCAGATGGGACACCTTGCCCAGCCGCTGGCCTACGGAATCGACATAGGCGGCGAGCTTGGGGTCGTCGTAGAGCCCGTACTCGCTGATGATGGCGGGGTCGGCCGCCCGCCCCATCTCCAGCTCCTGTCCCCGCGAGACCAGCGAGATCTGCTTCGCCCCGGTGGCCGGATTGGTGGCGCACCCGCCTGCCCCCATCCCCAAGGCGAGGATGGCGATGGCCAGCCGGGGCCACCAGGCGAACGGGACCTTGATTCCGATCATTGTCGACCTCCCATGCCCTCACACGCTAAAGTGGAACTCAGGTGATGATACACCGTTACGTCGGTTTCCCGCCGATGGAACTGACCGGGAGGGCGGAATGGCAACGATAGGCGCCGAGCTGGACCAGCTCTGCGTGGAGACGATCAAGTTCCTCTCCGCGGACGCCGTGGAGAAGGCGAACTCGGGGCATCCCGGCGCTCCCATGGGCGAGGCCGATCTGGCGTTCGTGCTCTGGTCGAAATTCCTCCGTTTCGACCCCAAGGACCCGCACTGGCTCGGCCGCGACCGGTTCGTCCTGTCGAACGGCCACGCGTCGATGCTCCTCTACTCGCTCCTCCATCTCTTTGGATTCGATCTCTCGCTGGAGGACATCCGCCACTTCCGTCAGTTCGGCTCCCGCACGCCGGGGCATCCGGAGCGGGGGCACGCGCCCGGGGTGGAGGCCACGACGGGCCCGCTCGGCCAGGGTTTCGGGAATGGCGTTGGCATGGCGCTCGCGCACGCGATGACGGTCACGCGCTATCCCGAGCTCGAAGAGGCGCTCGCGTCGCGCGTCTTTGGAATCGTGAGCGACGGCGATCTGATGGAAGGGGTCGCGTCGGAAGCGGCCTCGCTCGCCGGCCACCTCCGGCTCGGCAACCTGATCTACCTCTACGACGACAACCACATCTCGATCGAAGGCTCGACCGCCCTCGCGTTCACCGAGGACGTGGCGAAGCGCTTCGACGCGTACGGCTGGCACACGAAGCGGATCGACGGACACGATCACCATCAGATCGAGGACGCGATCCAGGAAGCGATCCAGGAAACGAAGCGTCCATCGCTCATTCTCGCGCGCACGCTGATCGGGAAGGGAGCGCCGACCAAGGCGGGCACGGCCAAGGTCCATGGCGAGCCGCTCGGTCCGGACGAGCTCAAGCGAACGAAGGAAGCCGCCGGATGGCCGCTCACCCCGGAGTTCTACATCCCTCCCGACGCGCTCGAGCGGTTTCGGGCGCTCTCCGAGGAGAAGCGCGCCGCGCGCGAGGAGTGGAATCGCCGCTACGACGCGCTTCGCGCGTGCTCGCCCGAGGCGGCGCGACGCTTCGAGTCGGCGGCACGGCTCGAGCTGCCCGAAGATCTCGAGGCGCGGCTCCTCGCGGCGGTGGACACCAAGACCTCGCTCGCGACACGGGCCTGGTCGGGCAAGGTGATCCAGGCCGCCGCGCGCGCGGTGCCGTGGCTGGTCGGAGGCTCGGCCGATCTCGGCCCCTCGACCATCACCGACATCGATCAAGGTGGGAGCGTCGGCCGGGAGGCGCTCGAGATCGAGGCGCCGGTCGACTACTCCGGACGAACGCTCCACTTCGGCGTACGCGAGCACGGTATGGGTGCGATCGTGAACGGGATCGCGCTCCACGGCGGCTTCATCCCGTACGGTGCGACCTTCATGGTCTTCTCGGATTACATGCGTCCGTCGATCCGGCTCGCGGCGCTCACCAAGCTTCGCTCGATCTTCCTCTTCACCCACGACAGCGTCTTTCTCGGCGAGGACGGCCCCACGCATCAGCCGATCGAGCAGCTGCCTTCGCTCCGGCTCATGCCGAACCTCGACGTGTGGCGGCCGGCGGACGGCCCGGAGACCGCGGCCGCGTGGGCGTCCGCCATCCGGCGGATGGACGGACCGACCGCGATGGCCCTCACCCGCCAGAAGCTGGCCCCCGTGGGCGGCTCGATGGATCTCGCCGCGCGAGGCGGCTACGTCCTGCGTGAGGGTGCGGGCGGAGGAACCCCGGTCACCTTGGTCGCGTCCGGATCGGAGACGCCCCTCGCCGTGGCGACAGCGGACCTGCTCGCGAAGAAAGGAATCCCGTCGCGCGTCGTCTCCATGCCGTGCGTGGACGTATTCCAGCGGCAGCCCGAGGACTACCGCCGTCAGGTGCTACCCGAGGGCACCGCCTATGTTGTCGTCGAGGCGGCGCAGACCGATCTGTGGGCCGCGCTCGTCGGCGCCGATTCCCTCCGGATCGGCCTCGATCATTTCGGCGCGTCGGCGCCGGCCGAGGTGATCGCGAAGGAATTCGGCTTCACGCCGGATGCGGTGGCGGATCGAATTGAGCGGTGGCTCCCGACCCGGTGAGCCCTCCCGAGCGTCCCTGGGCGCTCGCCCGAATCGCACTCGCGGGAATCCTCGTCCTCGCGATCGCGCACACGTTCCTGTTTCGCGGCTATCTCACCGACGACACGTTCATCCATATGCAGTTCGCGAAGAACCTTCTCGCGGGGCAGGGCTTCTCGTTCAACGCGGGGCAGCCGACGTACGGCGCCACCAGCCCGCTCTGGGTCCTCCTGATCGCGCTGGCCGGCCTGATCGTGCCCGGAGCCTCCGCCACACCGCTCGATCCCGCGGCGATGCCGGCGCTCGCCGCGATCGCCAAGGCGTGGGGGATCGTCAGTCTGCTCGGCGCGATCCTCCTCCTCTATCGGCTGGGACGCCGCCTCGGCTGGTCCGCACGGCAGTCGCTTCTCGCTCCCTTCTTCCTCGCGGCGAATGCGTGGGTCGCGCGGTGGACGGGGTCGGGGATGGAGACGCCGCTCGCCATTCTTCTCGTCGTGGCGTCACTGGACGCGGTCGCGCGGACGGTCCTCGAGCGACGAAGCGCGTGGCCGGCCGGCATTCTCGTCGGACTCGCGTTCCTGGCCCGACCGGAGTGCGCTCTCCTGGCGCTACTCGCGGCGGTCGCGATCGGCGCGAACGCGACGACGAGGAAAGGACTCATCGGGCTCTTCGGGGGAGCGCTCCTGACCGTCGGGCCGTGGCTCCTCACCGCGTGGGCCTGGTTCCACCGGATCCTTCCCAACACGAGCGCCGCCAAGGCGGGCGCGTTCGGCGATCTCGAGCTGGCCACATCGGCGCTCCGCACCTCGCTCCGGATCCTGCTCGCCACCGACGCGCTTCCGATCGGCCTCGCGATCGTGGGTCTCGCGCTCGCGGGCCCGGAGGCGCTGCGCAAGCAATCGCCGGAGCGTCGTGCCTTCTGGATCACGCTCGCGGCATGGCCCCTCGCGCTCGTTTTCGGGCTTGCGATGGGCGGGGTCCAAGTGGTGTCGCGATATCTCCTTCCGGGTCTTCCTTCGCTTGCTTTGTTGGGGGCGGCGTCGATGGTGTGGGGGACGGCTCACCTCAAAGCCCCGCTTCGATCCCTGGCGTGGACGGCGCTCATCGTCCTGTATCTCGCCGAGAGCGCGTTTCTCACGATCCGGTACGACGTGCCGCACGCGGTACGGCACACGGCCGGGCTGCGGTCCTCGCTCGTGGCGTACGGCGTCTGGGCGCGCCATGAAACGCCGCCGGGGACCCTCTTCGCGCTACCGGACATCGGGGCGTTCGCCTTCTACGCGGACCGTCCGGTGCTCGACCTCTTCGGCCTCGTGACGCCGGGCATGGCGCGGGTGGCGGTGCGGTCGGGATACGACGCCGTGGTGGATCGGGTGCTCTACGAGCCGTACGGGCGCCCGGCCTATCTCATCGACCGCGCGCGCACCGCGGGACGGCTCGAGCGGAAGGACGATCCCGACGACCCGTACCACTTCCGCGAGGCACGCACGATCCCGGATCTCGGCCTCACCCGCCCGGGCACCTGGACCTACTCGCTCTACGACGTCGACTGGGCCGCGTTCGATCGGGCGCATCCTCACCTGGCCGCGCGGTTCGGCCGGCGCGGGGAGGGTGTGGGGGTCCTGGACCGCACATGCTGGCGCTCGCTACTCCACCGCTACAGTGGTTTGGTTGGCGCCAGCTGCGATGGTCCCGGACCCCCCCACCCTCCCCGCGCCTACCACAGCGCAAAGGCCGGGATCGCTACGGGGAAGGATGGCGCTTCCAACGCAGGACCGCCGCGACTCGTGACACTTATCGACTGATGATTCCCTCCGCACGATTGCGCCGAGGGACTCTTGCGATCGAGGGTGGGTCTTGCTTTCGAGCCATGGGAGGCGAGGGAAGGGTGTGGGGGTCCAGGACCACCGCAGCTGG
>DATEOQ010000172.1:0-4281 GCA_035273905.1 Candidatus Eiseniibacteriota bacterium
CCGAGCTCCGCGCGCGCATGGGGGAGGCCGCCGTGCGCGCGGCTTCGTCCATCCACTACGAGGGGGCGGGTACGATCGAGTTCCTGCTCGGTCCGACCGGCGAGTTCTATTTCATGGAGATGAACACGCGCATCCAGGTGGAGCACCCGGTCACCGAGATGGTCACGCGCCACGATCTCATCAAGGCGCAGATCCTGGTGGCCGCCGGCGAGCCCCTTCCGTGGAAGCAGAGCGAGATCGAGCTCCAGGGCCACGCGATCGAGTGCCGCATCAACGCGGAAAAGCCGGATCAGAATTTCCAGCCCTCGCCCGGCACCGTGCGCTACTTCCACAGCCCCGGCGGACCCGGCGTGCGCGTGGATAGCCACCTCTACTCCGGCTACCGCGTGCCTTCCAACTACGACTCGATGGTCGCCAAGATCATCTGCTGGGGGCGGAACCGAAGCGAGGCCATCGCGCGGATGCGCCGGGCGCTCCTCGAGACGGTGGTCGAGGGGATCGAGACCACGCTGTCGTTCCATCTCGAGGTGCTCGCCGATCCCGGCTTCCAGAAGGGCGAGATCCACACGGGCTACCTGGAAGAGTTCATGAGCCAGAGGACCAAGACGGCGTGACCTCGACGGGCGCCCGGGGCGCCTCGGGCCTCGCGCGCATCGACCTCTACCTCACGCCTTCCGAACTCGAGCGCGCGCCGCTCGAGGATCGCCGCCTTCTCGTCGTCGACGTGCTCCGGAGCTCCACCTCCATCGCGACGGCGCTCCAGAACGGAGCGTCGAAGATCATCCCCGTCGAGACCGTGGAAGAGGCGACCCGTCTCGCGCAGACGCTCGACCCCAAGTCCCGCCTCCTCTGCGGCGAGCGCGACGGGCGCAAGGTCGGCGGCTTCGATCTCGGGAACTCGCCGCGCGAGTACACGCGCGAGCGCGTGGACGGCAAGACGCTGGTCTTCGCCTCCACCAACGCGAGCCCACTCATGGCGGGGCGTCTCGACGGGCGCGAGCAGCGCGTCCTCGGCTACGTCAACCTGAGCGCGGTGGCGGAGCTCTCCCGGTTCGACGGCATGGACCTGGCCATCCTCTGTGCCGGGAAGAGCGGGCTCTTCTCGCTGGAGGACGCGGCCTGTGCCGGGGCGTTGATCCGGCGGCTCGCGCCCGAGGGAGACTCGATCGCGCTGAACGACGCCGCGGAGATGGCGCGCGAGTACGATCGCCGCTACGGCGCGGATCCCGAAGGAATCCTCCGGCGCAGCGAGCACGGCCGCCATCTCATGGATTTGGGATTCGAGGAGGACCTGCCGGTCTGCGCGGCGATCGACAGCGTGCCGCTGGTGCCGCTCCTCAAGGAAGGGCGGATCGTAGCCCCCACCGCTTCGCGGCGCTAACCGCCCCGTCTCGCGCGGCGCAGGAGCACGAGCGCGAGCGCTCCGAAGAAGAGATTCCCGAGCCAGGCCGCGAGCATCGGCGGGAGCGTGCCATTGTGCCCGAGCGACTGGCCGGTTCGGATGAAGGCGTAGTAGACGAAGCTGATGAAGATCGAGAGCCCGAAGCTGATCGCGAATCCTCCCCGTCGCACGCGCAGCCCGAGCGCCGTACCGATCACGACCACGATCAGATTCGTGAGCGGAAAGGCCACCTTCAGGTAGAGCTCGACCAGGTACTTCTGCACGCGGCTCCCGCTCTGGTGGAGCCGTCCGATGTAGTTCTGGAGCTGCCAGTAGGAGAGTGCCTTCGGATCCTCCTCCGCCTTGGCGAAATCCTCGGGAGTCTCCTTCAGACCCGGGAGCGTGAGCTCGTTGAACTCGGCCGCGTGCTCTCCCTCGCGGTCGAATCTCCGGACGAAGCCGCGGCGGAAGACCCAGCGTCCCTTCTGCCAGCGCGCGGTCTCGGCGTCGATGCGGCCCGTGAGGGTGTGCTTCTGGATCTGCTGGATGACGACCTCGGTCATGGTCTGACTCGGGATGTCGTAATTGCGGATCAGGAAGGTCCGGCCGTCGCGTCCCAGGTAGGCGAGATTGGTGCGCACCGTCGCCCCCTCCGGGCTCTGCTTCTTGATCTCCACCCGGTAGAGCCGGAGTTTCTGCGCGTTCAAAGGGGGCAGGACCATCTCGTTCACCACGAAGACGAGCACGCTCACGGTCGCGGCCACGACCCACATCGGGAGCGCGATCCGGCCGATCCCGATGCCGGCGGCCTGCATGGCCGTGAGCTCGTTCTGCCGTCCGATCTGCCCGAGCGCGAGAAGGCAGGAGAGGAGCATCGCCATCGGGAGCACCTGCACCACGATGCCCGGGATCGAGGCGAGATAGTACGAGACCACGATGTGGACCGGGACGCTGTTGTCCAGGTAGGTGTCCATCTTCTCGAAGACGTCCACGATGATGAAGACCGACACGAAGAAGACGAGCCCCGCGAGGAGCGACAGGAGCTGCTCGCGCAGGATGTACCGGTCGAGGAGCCTCATGCGGGCATCGGCCTCCGCTCCCGCCTGCGGCGACGGCGCGGCCGGCGGCGGATCAGCTCCGCGGCGTGGAGCGTGAGGTAGAGGCCCACGGCGCCGATCACGATGTTGGGCGTCCACATGGCAATCCAGGGCGGCAGGAGCCGGCGATCCGCCAGCTCCTCGCCGCCGGCCAGGCAGAGGTAATAGAAGATGAAGAAGAGGATCGAGAGGAAGGCGACCGAGATCCCGCTCCGCCTCGCGCGGATGCCGAGCGGCGCGCCGACCAGGACGAAGACGAGGCACGCCGCCGGGATCGAAAACTTCTTCTGCACCTCGACCTCGAGGCTCTGAGCCCGTCGATCGAGCGCTTCGACCTCCATCTGGCGCATCTGGATGATGTCCGCGGTGGTCGGGCTCACGAAGCGGCCCGGCGCCTCCTTGGGGGGAGGCTTTCCGATCCCGCCCACGGAGGAGAAGGCCCGGGTGGCGCTCCGGATGAGGGCCTGGAGGCCCCGGGCCGGCCGGTGGGGCACCGCCGCCTCCACGAACTCCGAATAGCTGGCGAATCCGGCCTGGTGGAGGACCTGGTCGCGACGGTCGATCGCCCCCTTCAAGTCGGTGCGCAGCTTGTGGATCGAGGCCTGCATCATGCCCAGGCTCATCTCCCGGTCCCCGCGCGCGTCCCGGTCCTGCCGCTCCAGATCCCCCCCCATGGTCCGAATATTAATGGTGTGGGTCTTGAACATGAGTCGGCGGTAGGTCCGCTCCTCCTCGTTCGGGGGGACTTCGTGGATCTCGCCGTCGTGCAGCTCCAGGGACATCACGCGTCCGTCCTTGGAGTTGTGGATCACGCCCCAGTCGGCCAGGATCGTCGTGGGGCGTGCGTTCGAGTTGAGCTGGTAGATCTTCACGCCCCGGATCTGGTTCGTCCGGTCGTCCACTTTCTCGACGAAAATGCTGTACCCGACGAAGTCGTCGACGAACACGCCCTCCTGGATCGTCGCGGTGGGGCGCTTTCGGCCCACGTCCGCCATGAGGTTGGCCAGGCGGTGGTTGGACTCGGGAAGGACCAGGTTATTGAAGAGGACGAGGAGCCCGGCCAGGACGAGCGCCGCGTTCAGAGGGGCGCCGACGATCCGGAGGAGGTTCACGCCGTTCGCCTTCATGGCCGCGATCTCGTTGTCCTGGGAGAGCCGGCCGAACGTGGCGAGGCACGCGATGAGGACCGCGCAAGGGAACGCCAGAGCCACCATGTAGCCGAGCGACAGCACGAAGAGCTCGAGCACGACGCCGGCTCCGATCCCTTTGCCGATAGCGAGGTCGACCAGATCGAACATGAAGTCCAGGGTCAGCAGGAAGATGACCACGCTGAACCCGATCAGGAACGGGTACAGGTGCTCGCGAAGGACGTACCGTTCGAGTATTCTCATTCGTCTTTCGGGGCGGGTGGTGGGCGTCGCACGCGGTCGCAGTATAGGGAGCCGGGGCACGTCCAGGCAAACCCCCATCCAAAGGCGCCGCATTTACTTCCGGCTCGAACTCCGCACGAGACCAGGGGTTTAAGTACCAGCATCGACTCCCCCTTGTCGAGCCACCCAAGGATCGGAACACTCCACGATGGACGCATGCTTCCTCGTTTGACGTGGTTGTACATCCTCGCTCTGGGCTTTCTCTTAGCCCCCTGGGCGAGGGCCCATGCCGAGCCCTATCAGGATCTGCCGAACCCCGACCGGCTGCAGCCGGTCGAGGCCGATCTCAGCACGCCCGTTTTGCCTCCGGGGTGGAGGTTTCGCCCCATCCACGCGAACGGCGACTATCCAACGGGGCAGGCCGACATCAACG
>DATEOQ010000173.1:0-3029 GCA_035273905.1 Candidatus Eiseniibacteriota bacterium
AGGTCACGACCGTCGTCCGCAAGCCCGGAGCGACCGTGCGCGGCGAGCGCCTCCTCGAGCGCGAGGCGGTCGCCAAGTTCTACGAGGCGCGCCAGTACCGCTCGGCGTGGCCCTCCGAGCGGAGCTCGGACGATCTCCTGAGCGCCATCCAGGATGTGCAGGCCGACGGCCTCACGCCGTCGGACTATCACCTCGATTCCATCCGGAAGCTCCTCGACGAGCAGAAGACCGCGCACGATCCCGCGATCCAGGCCGATCTCGACGTGCTCATGACGGACGCGGTGGCCGCGATCGTCGATGACATGCGGTACGGGCGCGTGCGTCCCGCGAGCGTGAATCCGGCCTGGAACATGGATCCGCGGGAGGGTGCTCCGCCGCTCGAGACGGAGCTCGACAAGGTGGTCGGCGCCGACCGCGTGCGAACGGCGCTCCAGGCGGAGCGGCCAAAGCACTTCATCTACCAGGGTCTCGTGAAGGCGCTCGCGGATCTCCGAACGATCGAATCGGCAGGTGGATGGGGAACCATCCCCGCCGGCCCGACGCTCAAGATGGGCGTGCGGAGCGAGCGCGTGACCGCACTCCGCGACCGACTCCAGAAGTCGGGCGAGCTCGAGGCCGGGCGCCCCGCCAATCCGACGCGGTTCGACGCGGATGTGCAGCGTGGGGTGAAGCTCTTCCAGGCGCGCCACCGGCTGGATGAGGACGGCGTCGTGGGGAAGGGTGTTCTGGCCGAGCTCAACGTGCCCGTCGCGGCGCGTATCGGCCAGGTCCGCGTGAACCTCGAGCGCGCGCGCTGGGTCCTCGGCGGACTCGACAACGACTTCGTGCTCGTGAATCTGCCCGCGTACAAGGCCTATCTCATCCGTGGCGGCCGGAACATCTGGGAGTCGCGCATCGTGATCGGACAGGAAGCGCGCCAGACGCCGAGCTTCCGCGCCACCATGCAGACGGTCGTGTTCAATCCAGACTGGACGGTGCCGCCGACGATCCTCGCGGAGGACGTCCTCGACGGGATGAAGCAGGGCAAGAACGTGCTCGCCGAGAAGCGGCTCCAGGTCTACGACAAGGACGGCAACGAGGTGAGCCCCAGCTCCATCGACTGGGACAACGCCTCGGCGGACAATTTCCCCTACACGCTCAAGCAGGACCCGGGCGAGGACAACGCGCTCGGGCGGGTGAAGTTCCTGTTCCCGAACAAGTACTCGATCTACCTCCACGACACGCCGAGCAAGAGCCTGTTCGAGTCGAACAAGCGGACGTACAGCTCCGGCTGCATCCGGATCGAGCGCCCGCTCGATCTCGCGGAGATCCTCCTCTCGGGGCAGGACAGCTGGGATCGAGCCAAGATGGAGCAGGTCATCGCGGATGGGAAAACCACGAATGTGCAGCTCGAGCACGGGATTCCGGTCGTGATCGTGTACTGGACCGTGAGCGTGGGGGCCTCGGGCGAGGTGCGCTACACGCGGGATCCTTACGACCTCGACCCGCCGCTCCTCGCAGCGCTGGGCGGGGCGCGTCGCTCGTAGCACCCGAGGCTAAATCCGATCTCAAAGAAGAGCGGGGCTCCCATCCAGGGAGCCCCGCTTCATTGGTACGCTCGTCGGTTGTTACCGGCTTCCGTACCGTCCGTCCTGGACGTTGCGCCGGTCGTGACGTTGCCGACCGCCGCGGCGATCCCGCTGGCCGTTGTCCGTCCAGCGATCATTCCGCTGGTCGTCGTTCCGGTCGTTCCGCTGCCACTCGTTCTGACCCTGGTAGCCGTTGCGGTCTTGGTAGCCGTTGCGACCCTGGTATCCATTCCAGTCCGAGGTACTGCCCTGGTTCCATCCCTGGTCGTAGCCGCGGCCCTGGTACCCGCGATACGCCGCCTGCGAGCCGCCCCATCCCCTCCGGTAGCGGTTCGGGATGTTCCAGATCGGACGCGGCACGGAGCTCACGGCAATCTGCACGAACGGACCGTTGTACGAGCTCGACTGGTACCAGCAGTCGTCCTGCGTGGTGTACCAGGTGTTGCCGTAGCGGTAGAGATCGCGATCGTAGTTCGGCACGTAGTAGACCTGCGACGCGGGGATCAGAGCCAGCCGCGGCGCCGAGCTGAAGTGGAGCGAGAGTCCGCCATACGGATCGCCCACGTGGAACGAGACGCCGACGCTCACCGCGGCCTCGGACTTCGTCGGAAGCACGGCCGGAACCAGGAGCGCCAGAAGCGCGGCCATCATGAAGATTCGTTTCATTGTCGTTCCCCCGTTGTGGAGGTGAGTTGCGCGTGACGGCCGGCGCTCGTGGCCCGGCCTTTCTGAACGTTCAGACACGCGAATCACGACGAGGGTCGAGCTCGTGGCGAAGATGAGACGAAGGGTCAAACCTCTGCCACACGTGGTGCGGCAATGAAACAGGGCGGTGGGGAGGGGCCCCGTGAGGCCCCGCCCGCGCCGCCCTTCGTGATTCCGGCTTCTACGAACCTAGACCTTGCGGACCTGAGCCGCCGACAGCCCCTTCGGGCCGTTGGTTACCTCGAACTCCACGCGATCGCCGTCCGCGAGGTTCTTGAAGCCATCACCCTGGATCGCCGAGTAGTGGACGAACACGTCCTCACCCTTGTCCTGAGCGATGAAGCCAAAACCCTTCGCCTCGTTGAACCACTTCACGGTGCCTTGAGTCACTGTACTGCTCTCCTTTGCAACTGCCGGGATCGTGCCCGGCCGAGCGCCGTCATGCCGCGACGGCCAGCGCCCGGTCTTCGTGACCAGGTGTCGGATTCAGACGGCGCACGACGGCACGAAAAAAGCCCCCAGCGGGTTCGCCGGAGGGCTTGGCTCTGCTCTACCGTACTTCCACCTGCTACCGAATCAACGCTTCAGATGCTCCCGGGTGCGGCGGAGATTCAGGGTTTGGCGGCTCGCAGGGGGTGATACTCGTAGGTGACGGCCTTCTCGCCCTCCCCCGCGTCGACGGTGGCGACGAGGGTGCCGTCCGAACGCCGCACGTAGAGGATCCGCTTGGGGAAGTCGTGCTCCGGGTTCTCGAAC
>DATEOQ010000174.1:0-4185 GCA_035273905.1 Candidatus Eiseniibacteriota bacterium
GGAAGCGCTCGCCCGCCGGCTCATCGCCGAGAGCAAGGTCGAAAGCGCGCTCAAGTCGCTCGAGCAGGAGCCCCTCCGCCGCAAGCGCTGGGACCTGTTCCTCCTCACCGCCCTTCTCAAGGAGGGGCTAGGCGAATACGCGGCGGCGCTCGAGTCCTTCGAGGTGGTCGCGGACAAGCTCATGGCATCCGGCGACCGGGACGGCGTGCGCTCCCTCCTCGACCGCTTCCTCGAGCCGGAGCCGGCGACGCCCGCGGTGCGGCTCCTCGTCTTCCTCGCGCGCGGAAGCAACGAGTCCGAGCGGCTCGACCTCCTTCGCGAGGCGATCGAGATCCGGCCGGGCGATGCCGACCTGAACGGCGAAGTCGCTGTCGCGCTCGAGCAGGCGGGCGACGCGGATGGAGCACGGCAGCACCGGCTGCGAGCCGTCGAGCTCCATCTCGAGGCGGGCCACGCCGAACGCGTGTCGGACGACTTCCTCCGCCTGATCGAGGAGGACCTCCCGCACCATCCCGCGCGGGTGGGACGCGCGCTCCTCCGCTATGTGTCGCTCGTCTCCTTCGCCCAGTCGGAGGCGCTCCTCGACCTGGCCGTGCCGGAGCTCGAGCGGCGCGCTCCGGGACTTCTCTCCTGGGACGACATCGCCCCCATGGCGCCGCGCGTTCCCGCCAACGCGGCGGGACGGAAGCTTCTGACGACGCTCCTGCGCATCGCGGTCGCGCGCGAGCCCGAGCCCGACGCGATCCTCGAAGGCTCCGGCATCGCGGACGCCACGAAGCCCCTCGATCAAGTGGGCGCGCGCCTTCCGAAAATCCTCGCGCTTCCTCCGGGCGCCCACGTCGGGCACACCACGTGGGGAATGGGGCGTGTGCGCGCGAGCGACGGCGAGAACCTCACGCTCGACTTCCCCTCGCGCGCGGGACATCGCATGTCCTTCGCCATGGCCTCGAAGTCGCTGGACAAGCTCCCGGGCGACGGGCTCCGCGTCCTCGCCGCCGAGGATTCCGCGAAGGCGCGTGCGCTCGTGGCCGCGGGCGATCCGGAGATCCTGGTGCGCGTGCTTCGCGATGTCGGTGGAACCGCCACCGCGGCCCAGCTCAAGCCCAAGCTCGAGGCGGTGCTACCGGGCATGGACGTCGGTGCGTACTGGAAGCAATCGAAGGACAAGATCAAGGGCGACGGCCGGCTGGATTCGAGCGAAGCGTATCGTCAGATCTACCGCCTCGCTCCCGAGGGAGCGGCCGCGGCGGACGCCGTGCTTCCTCAGCTCCAGCCCAGGGCCGCGTCCCAGGGGCTCACTCTGATCCGCAAGTTCCTGCGCGAGCATCCTGGCGAGGAGACGCGTCTTCGAGAGATCGCGGGGCCTCTCGTCAAGCGCTGGTCGGGAGAGGAAGCGCTCGACGCTCCGACGCGCGCGCAAGCGCTCTGCTACGCGCTCACGTGGGAATCGCTCGACGAGGGGGCCGGCCGCGAGCGCCTGGAAGCGCTGATCCGGAAGGGACTCTGGCCCGACGACCTCGCGCTGAGCGCGAACCAGGACCAGCTCCTCGATCTCGCATCCGGCTCGAAGGTCGAGGAGGAGTTCCTCTGGCGCGCCTCCGAGAGCCGGCTTCCGAGGCTGCGGCAGCGCGCACGCGCACGGTTGAAGCAGCTCCTGGGCGCGCGGTTCGCCAAGTCGGTCGAGAACCGGATCACGCGCTGGTCCGACGCGCCGGAGCTGGCCGCCCGCTTGATCGAGCACTATGCGGTGCATCCGAGCGATGCCGACGCGCCCGCGCTCGGCACGCTCACCGTCGCGACGCTCCGCCTGCTCGAAAAGGACACCTCGGACGGAGCACCCGAGCGTCTCCTCGCGCTCCTCGATGAGGGCGGCGCGCTCCAGACGCGGCTTCGCTCGGAGCCGCCGGACGAAGACACGCGCTCGCTCCTCGAGAACGTGGTCCTCCATTGGACCGGCAGCGAGCGGCGTCTCGTCCCGGTGCTCGAAGCCATGCGCACGATCGGCCTGGGCTCTCTCGCCGAGGAGTACGAGTCGCGGCGGAAGGCGCGCGCCCAGATCCTCCTCGAGGGAAAGACGACAGACGACATCGAGACGGTCTTCATCGTGATGTCGCGCCCCACCTATGACCGCCTCGAGGCGGAGCTCAGGCGCATCGCCCTCGAGCTCAAGACGACGATCCCCGCCGCGATCGAGAAGGCGCGCCAGCTCGGCGACCTTCGCGAGAACGCCGAGTACGAGGCGGCGAAGCTGAAGCAGGCGAACGCCGCGTCGCGCTTGCAGGAGCTCATGACCACGCTCGAGCGCACGCGGCTTCTCGAGACCATGGAGATCGACGCGTCGCGCATCGGCGTCGGCACCGAGACCGCGCTCGTGCCGCTGGACGGAAACGGCGGCACGATCACCTACTGGCTCCTCGGCGACGGCGAATCGGGCATCGCGCCCGGGGTCCTCTCCTACCGCGCGCCGCTCGCGCGCCCGCTCCTCGGGAAGACCGTGGGCTCCGAGGTGGACCTCGAATATCCCGAGGGAACGCGGCGCTTCCGCGTCGAATCCATCGTCAAGCGGCTGCCCTAGCGGTTCTGGTAGTATGGGTTTCTACGTAACGAACCACCCCGAGGACGCCCGGACGCGCTCCGGGCCACCTGTCGAAAGGAGAGAAGTCCATGTCCAAGCATCCCGTGAAGCCGCTTCCCTACGCCAATGACGCGCTCAAGGGGATCGGTTCCAAGACCATCGAAATCCATCACGACAAGCTCTACGCGGGCTACGTGAACAAGCGGAACGAGATCGAGGAAGCGCTCGCGAAGGTCGACCGGAGCAAGGCCAACCAGATCTACAGCGAGATGCGCGGCCTGAAGCACGAGGAGACGTTCGCGGCCAACGGCCAGATCCTCCACGAGATCTACTTCTCCATCATGGGCGGCGACGGCAATCCGCAGGGCGAGGTGGTCGACAAGCTCAAGGAGGACTTCGGCACGCTCGCGGCGTGGGAGGAGGACTTCAAGGCGTCCGCCATGTGCGCGCGCGGCTGGGTCGTGCTCGCCTACGATCCCACCGACGGCCGACTCCACAACTTCATCGGTGATTCACAGAACCAGGGCGGCGTGTGGGGCACCTTCCCGATCCTCAACTGCGACACCTACGAGCACTCCTACTTCATCGACTACGGCAGCGATCGCAAGGCCTACGTCGAGGCGTTCATGCGCAATATCAACTGGGGCGAGGTGAACCGCCGCTTCACGGCCGCCACCCAGATGCAGATGGCCAGGAAGTAGACGACGGCTCGTTGCAGTTCAGCGGGCGCGCGTGCAAATCGCACGGCGCCCGCTTTCGTTTGCCTGCAGCGGCGCGACTCCCCTGCTGGAGTCATCGACGCCCGTATCACTTAGCGGACTGCCGTGCTCCGCCCTACCCATGGCATGTCCCTTGCTCTTCGCCCTCCGGGATTATCTGTTCCTACCTCCCGACGCGATGGGGATCGCGAAGGACCAAGGAGATCGACATGATCAGGGGAATGCGGTACGCGCTGGCCTTGCTGGCGATCGCGGGGGCGTTCGCGATCGGCGGATGCACGGACGAGTCGTCGCGCAACACGCTGACGGTGGTGACGATCAACGACGGGAACGCCTATGCGAGCGATCTCCTCAACGAGGCGGATACGGCGCAGGTCTTCATCCCGGTCGACCAGGTCGAGGTGACGCTCGGCAACATCCCGAACGGCGGCGGCGACCCGATTGCGCCCGGCGAGCCGTTCTCGGAGATCGTGGTGACGGGCTACACCGTGACGTACGCCAACGGGATCTATGGCACGGTGACTGGCGGATTGAACATCCGGGTTCCTTCGGGCGGCACCGCCTCCGGATCGATCGCGCTCAGCAACATCGCGGACAAGGCGGCGCTCCCGCTCTCGACCGCGTCCACCACCTCCGCGACGGTTCGCTTCACCGGCTACAACTACAGCAACGGCATCCGGAACGGCGATGCGGTGTGGGCCGAGGGCAAGATCACGGTCCAGGTCGCGAACTTCGGAGACGAAGGATAGCGCGCCGCGTATCGCGATCCCCGCGGCCCGGGCCGGAGACGGCTCGGGCCGCTTTCGTTTCCTAGGGGCTCGGGCTCCCGCCCATGCCCCTCCGTGGACGGACCCTGGCGATGCCGCCGCCAAGCCGCTACGGCCGGCTCAG
>DATEOQ010000175.1:0-2463 GCA_035273905.1 Candidatus Eiseniibacteriota bacterium
GATCGTCCGGCGATTTCGATCGCCGCTGCGAGCTCGCGCACGCCGCGGCGTTCTGAGTTGTATGATGTCGGCGCCGTGACCGACCTCGACCTGGAACGTTCCCGTCTCACGGAGAAGGGCGCCCGCTTCCGGGCGCTCCACTCCGGTCCCGGCGCGTTCGTCATCGCGAACGCGTGGGACGCGGGCTCCGCGCGGCTGCTCCTCGACCTGAAGCTGTTCCCGGCTGTCGCCACGTCCAGCGCGGCGGCGGCGATGGCCCAGGGGCTTCGCGACGGCCAGCTCGGGCGAGAACGCTCGCTCTCGAATGCGCGGATCATCGTGAGTGCATCGGACCCTCTTCCGGTCTCGGCGGATCTCGAGAACGGATTCGGTGAATCCCCCGATGCGGTCGCGGAGACGATCCGTCTCGCTGCGACCACCGGTTTGGTGGGGGCGTCCATCGAAGACGCGATGGAGGGGCACGGGTCCGTGTACGACCTCACGCTGGCGGCCGAGCGGATCGCCGCCGCGGCCGAGGCGGCGCGGTCGGTCGATTTTCCCTTCACGCTGACGGCTCGCGCCGAGAACTTCATCCGCGATCGTCCCGATCTGGACGACACGATCGCCCGGCTCCAGGCGTACGAGCGCGCGGGCGCGGACGTCCTGTTCGCGCCCGGATTGCCCACGCTCGATGCCGTGCGCGAGGTGTGCGCGGCTCTGACGAAACCGGTGAATTTCATGGCCGGTGTACCCGGACGCTCGTTCTCCGTGGCGGAGCTCACCGCGGCCGGAGTGCGGCGGATCAGCCTCGCCGCCTCGCTCTATCGAGCCGCGATGGGCGGGATGGTGGGCGCGGCGAAGGAAATCGCGTCCCAGGGCACGTTCACGTACACGGAACGAAACTGGACGGGGTAGTAGGGACTCATCTATCGTCTCTCGCCTTGGGTCTTTGACGGCCGTGCACCCCACAACCGGGAGTCCATGACCATGAACCATGTGCTTCGAATGATGATGTTGACCCTGTTCCTCGTTTCCCTCGCCGCCACTCCCGCCCTCGCGGGCGTGGGATTTCACGGCGGGCTCTCGCTCAGCCCCGATGACTTTGTCGCGGGCATCCACTGGAAGGCCAAGCCGGTCGCCGAACAGCTGGTCTTTGTCCCGAGCGTCGAAGTCGGGTTCGGCGACGCCACGATGATCGCGGGCAACGCGGACCTTCATTACATCTTCAAGACCAAGTCGAAGCTACAGCCCTACGCCGGCGGTGGTCTCACGCTCAACTGGTTCGATTCCGACGGCGGAAGCGAGACGGACTTCGGCGGAAGCTTCCTCGGTGGGATCTCGCTCAGCCCGAAGATCTATTTCGAGACGAAGGTTGGACTCGGAGATGTGCCGGACTGGAAGTTCCTGATCGGCTGGCGTTGATCACACCGAATCAAGGGGGACCAGTGAACCATCTGAAGAAGGCAGCCGCCGCAGGCATCTTCGCCATCGCACTCGTCGCGGCCTTCAGCGTTCCGACGCAGGCGAGCCCGGCATCCGACGTGGCGGCCGTCCATGCGGCCGATGGCGCCTGGATCAAGGCGTACAACGCGGGCGAAGTCGCGAACGTGGTCGCGCTCTACGATGAGAAGTCCGTGATCTATGCGCCGGGAACGCCCGCTGTGGAAGGCCGCGCGGCCATCCAGGCGTTCTTCGAGAAGGACATGGCCGGCTTCGCGAAGACGGGCCTCGTGATGTCGCTGGCTCCCAATTCGGACGGCGGTGTGTCGGGCAACACGGGGTGGTCGTCCGGCACCTGGTTCGCGAAGGACAAGGACGGCAAGGTGGCGGACAGCGGCTGGTATTTCTCCGTATCCAAGAAGGTCGGCGGGAAGTGGCTCTACGTTCGCGACGCGTGGAATTCGAACGGTCCGGCGACCCCGGCGGCCACGACGCAGAACTGACGAGCTAGGCGGTGCGGGCCCTCGCTCGGCGACGGTTGGTCTCCGGCCAGTCGATCGAGCGGGAGCCGTCGCGATCCGGCGCCTGCCACGCCAGCGGGTAGTAAGGCTGTCCCATGACGCCGAGGTACAGGCGGTGGGTCCGCTCGAAGAATCCGACCGTGTGGTAGCTCTTCGGAAATCCGAGCTGGATCGAATCCATGTGGTGCATGAATTCGTGGCACAGCGTGGACAGGATCGTCCGGGTGGACGTCCATTTCCGGATCATCGGCGTTCGCGTCCAGAGCCGGATCCGCGACAGCGCGAAGGTGTAATCCCCCAGGGTCTCGGACGACAGCCGTCCTTCATGGGTGCGGTGCGGGCGCACTCCGAGCAGGTTCAGGCTGGGAGTCGGCACGTCGTAGAATCGCGCGAAGGAGTCGAGCAGCTCCTGGCAGGCCTGGCACAAGGGCTCGCGCTGCTCCGCTTCGCGCGCCGTGTCGAGCTGCTCCACCCAGGACGCGAGCGCGTCGGAGGACGGGACCTGGATCTCGGCGAGCCTGCT
>DATEOQ010000176.1:0-9159 GCA_035273905.1 Candidatus Eiseniibacteriota bacterium
GGTACGTGCCCGCGAAGCCTCCCATCGTGGCCTGATACCAGAACGATTCGAGAACGCCCTGCGAGACCTGTGCGCCGGGCCGGTTGACGCCGTAGAAGGGAATCGCGATGTCCTTCCAGAACTGGGATCGGTCGTGCTGCATCCCCGCTCGAAACTGATCGAAGGCCTCCATCGGGATACCGTCCGGATTCGAGGGTGACTTGCCCACACCCGGAGCGATCGCGTCGATGAGCACGATCTTCGCCACCCGCTTCGTGCCGTGCCGTCCGATGTACCGAGAGACCTCGCCGCCTCCCGTGGAGTGGCCCACGTGGATCGCGTCGCGCAAGTCGAGGGCTTCGACCACGGCCGCGAGGTCGTCCGCGTAAGTGTCCATGTCGTTTCCGTTCCAGGGCTGGCTCGAACGGCCGTGCCCGCGACGGTCATGGGCGATGCACCGGTATCCGCGCGACGCGAGGAAGAACATCTGGTCCTCCCACATATCGGCGCTGAGCGGCCAGCCGTGACTGAAGACGACGGGCTGTCCTGCACCCCAGTCCTTGTAATAGAGCTGGGTTCCGTCCTGGGTCGTGATCGTGCTGCCGCGGGCTTCCTCGAGAACGCTTTCCTTGTGAGCACTCATGGCGTTGTCGCTCCTCTCATATGACCTCACGGTCCTGCCGTCAGGCGGGCGCCTGTTGCAGCGATCTGCGAGGACGGAATTGCGCGCCAGCGAGGACCATGCCGGTGGCGAACCTGGAGCCGAAGGGCCCGCTGCGTCAAGGGTAGTCCTGCTTCAGCGAGGCCGGTCAAGTGACAGTTCCGAAGGGGGCGGGCATGAGGCGGCCGCCTCCGATATTTCGTGCGAGCCGGATTCAGCCCGTTCTTCGCGTGCATTCATGAGATGGCCATCTGGAGCAGACCCACGCGATCCATCCGAGCGGCCCTCGGCGGGCTTTGCCTCGTCGCCCTCCTCGCCCTCAACGGCGATACGGACGCCGCTCCCGCACGCCCCACCACTCCCAAGCCGAGCTTCGCCGCCGTCCCTTCGTGGACGCTCGAGTACGAGCTGAAGGTCGACGGCGAGACCGAGGGATTCCAGAAGCTCCACGCCGTGATCACGGGACAGATCGTGCTCGGCTCGCGCAACATCGGAGCCGCGCTCTCGACGAGCATGCCCGCCGCGTCGGACATCAAGCCCAACATGAAGCCCTCGGACGCGATCGCGCTGAGCCAGAGGATGCTCGCATCGTTCGAGCATTCTGCCACGTGGGCGCGGACGCCCCCTGGTGAGAACGTCACGTCGGAGGCGGCGCTCAAAGCCTACATGGACTCGGCGAACGCCACGGTGAGCGGGACCTACGACATCGATCAGGGCAACCGGATCGTGCGAGCGCACCCCGGCGGCGAGATCGTGCCGGCCACGATTCCCATGTTCGACCTCGATGAGACAAAGAAGGTCTATTCCCTCTCGTTCCCGATCAAGTTCGCCGAGACGGAAGGCAACAGTGACTGCGTGCGCGGCGAGGAGAAGGTGAAGCAATCGGACGGCAGGTGGATTACCAAGCCCTTCGAGATGAGCTGGGGTGTCGTCGACGCCTATGAGGCCGACTCATCGGTCACCGACGTCGGAAACGCGTGGGTGCTCCGGGGAACACTGCCCGATTCCCTGGGGCCGATCAGCGGACAGCGATCGTTCCGCATTCGCTACAACACCACCGGCACCGGGACGCTGGTCGCGCGCTACACCCTGAGGTACGAGACTCCTCCCGAAGTCCGGCTGATCTTCGATGCCCAGGATGCGATATGGCGTCCCACACCCGGTCCTGATGAGGACACTCCGGACAAGGACAATCCCTGTGACGTCTACTGGTTCGTCGACCAGCCGAGTGGGAAGAAGGTCGATGTCGAGCGAGTCACGTTCGATCTGGTGAACGTGAGCGGCTACCCGGGCGTGTGCATGAACTGGCCCGAGTCTCCGAAGAAAGGCCCGCAGGGAAATCCGCCGGATCTCCGTTTCGAGCACGACCCGAGCCAAACCGACATCAAATGGGATGCGGATGGCTTGTCGATTCGAATCACCGGGAAAACCGTGGCCAACAGGCAAGGTGCCATCACGATCCAATCGTTCGACGGCGCCGCCATGGGACAGGTCGTGGCGACGGCCAAGCTCGCCGATGGGCGCGTGATTACCGGAGAGGTGCCGCCCCACGGACTCCGCCCCGGCCGTGGCGAGCTCCTCGTGCCCAATCGGGATCAGAACTCCGACATCGCCCGGAGCTGGGTCGACGAATACGCGAACGGGAAGGGCGAAGGATCCGATGAGGATGCGAAGCCCAAGGGCGACGGACAGACCGGTGACGGGCTGACGGTGTGGGAGGAGTATCGGGGCTTCTGGATCGGCGGCGCATGGACCGACACCGATCCGAACGTGAAGGATCTCTTCATCGACAACCGAGTGGGGCCCATGGCCGAGCCGGGCATGAAGCTGCTCGAGAGGGCCTCCGGGCTCAAGGTTCACGGGACACTGACCAAGCTCGAGCACAAGATCAACCGCGTGATCAACTTCAACGCCCGTTCCGACCGGCACGTCGTGGACCAGCACTGCCTCAGGATGCGGGAGAGCGCGGCCAAGGCATACGGCGTCGCCGATCCGGTGGCCGGCGCGCGCTTCGACGGTCCGCCCAAGAACACGGACTGGATCAATGTCCTGGTGGGCTTGCCCACGAGCACTCTCTATCCCGATCCGAACATGCCGAGCGGCTATGCATCTCAAAACGAACAGGCTGGGCATGTGGCGCACGAGCTGGGGCACGGCATCGGCATCTACCATCACGGCGACCGGGACGCTTTCCTGGGCGTGTCCTGGGTCCGGCAGCCGGCAGACCTGGTCCAGGAGCGAGGGAGAGGGAACATTCAGATCGTGTTCGATCCCGCGCTTCAACCCGTAAACGTCGATCAGTTCTTCCGAGGCAAGTCTCTGAGGCGCGTGTTCTTGGGCGAGAAGTTCGGGCAGCACAGCGGCGACACGGACTGTTTCATGCGCTACAACTGCGCCCGCGCCTATCGATTGGTGGCGAGTCCGACCAAACGGGTCTGGTTCGGGTCGATCCAGCCCCCTGGGCGCACCCTCTGCACGAGTCCGGCAGGAACGGGCTTCAACATGCCGAACCAGAATCCCGAATCCTGGTTCAGCGGCGCGGACAGACTGCGGGGAGATTGCCTCCACCAATTCGTGATCAGCGACGCGCACGAGATCACGTACCGCGACGAGAAGGCGCAGGCGGGTCCATGAGGCATCGCCCTACGATCGCCATCATGGCGCTGTGCGCGCTCGCGATGGTCGGGCCAGGGGAGCCCGCCGATCCGCCGCGGAATGTGGAGAAACCCGCGGCGAAGGTCGGCATGGCCCGGACCAGCGCGCCCGCGCTCTCCCTCGGCATCAACTGCCTTCGCGACGCGGTCACGACCGAAGGGGCGCCGCTCTTGTTCGAGGTCTCGCTATCGCTGGACGCGCGCGAGGCAGGGCCGAACAGCCTCACGATCTCGAACCCGCAAGGCGGGTGGAGCGATCTCTTGCGGATCCAGGTTCGAAACGCGACAGGGCCCATCGCGGGGCTTTCGGTGGTCGCTGCCGAGAAGACGAAGGCGTCGATCACGCTCAGCGACAGCGTGTCGGGACATCAGTGGTACGCGTTGGAACGGGGGGCGCTCCGGCCTGGTGATTACATCGTGGTCGCCGTGCTCCGAGCTTCGCCGGCGTCGGTTGGAGCGTGGCAGGGGACCGTGTCGTCTCCGGCATGCCAGCTCACGGTGCGGTCGGACGGCCAGGCGCTCTCGAGGGACGAGTCGGATGTGGCGGCGCTGACGGCGATCCGCGTTCCCATGTTCTTCGGTCGCCCGGATTCGGCGCTTGCGACCGCGGATCGCCTGCTCGTGAAGGACGCGCGGAATCCGCTCCTGCTCGAAGCCAAGGGGGACGTGCTCGCTCGGGCGGGGCGCTATACGGAGGCAGCCGCGATGTACGACTCCGCGCTGGCGCAGGTGACGCCTCCGCCCGATTCACCTTTGCGCGAGCCGCCGGAGCTGCTCCTTCGAAAGCTGGACGAGGCGGAAAGCCGGATCAAATAACCGCGGCCATCAGCGCTGGCGGGTTTGCCCTCGATCCTGGCCTTGATCCTTGTCCTTGCCCGAGTCGGATGACTGCTTCTGCTGATCGCGCTGCTGCGCGTCGTCGTCCTGCTGCTGCTTCTTCTTCTGCTGCTCCTGCTTCTCCGCCTCCTGCCGTGCCTGCTCCCATTTCCGGCGCAGCTCCTCGCGATTCTTCATCTGCTCGCGATCGCGCTTCTCGTCTTCCACCTGCGCCTTCTGTTCTTCGTCGTGCTGCTTGCGAAGCTCCTCCCGCGACACGCCGGGCGGAGGATCCTTGATGTCCTTCTGCTGCTCCTGCTTCAGCTTTTCCCGCTGCGCCCGGATGCGCGCGTCGAGATCTCTCTGCTCCTGCTCTTGACGCTGAATCTCGGCCTGGCGCTGGGCTTCCGTCTGGCGTTGTGTCTCCTGGTCCAGGGCCTCCTGGAACGTGGACGGCTTGGAGTCGGACGAGGTCTGTGAGTCGGAGGATCTCGACCTGGTCGAGGGATTCGATTCCGACGTCGGCTGCGATTCGGACCCAGACTTGAAACCGGTCGCCGGCGCCTGCACGTTGGGCTGATCCATCCGCCGTCCCGGCGGTTGGATCTGGCTCCGGTCCTTCTGGCTCTCCTCGGTGCCCGCGCTTCGCTGTCGCTCGGCCCGTGCCTTCTGCCGCTCTTCGAGGCGCTGCTTCTCGCTGGACCGATTCTTGGTGTTCGGGGGCAGTTGATCGCCCTGGGGTGCGCGAGCTTGGATCCGGGGGCGATACATCTCGACGACGTTGCCGCGCACGACCGCCCCGCGATCTCGGCCGACACCGGGCGCATCGGAGACTTCATAGCGCTGGATCGTATGCTTCGTGTCTCGCTGGAGCATGTCGGAGGTCAGCCCCTCTTCCACAGGGCGACCATCCTGGGATCTGTATCGCGTCACGTCCTTCGTCGTCTTGAGGAGCGTGACGTTCCGGCTCCTAGGGACCACGACGGTCCGGATGCGGGTGTTCGCGAAGTCCTTCTCCTCGCAGAACGACCAGCGGTATCGGCTGATGTCCTGGTCGACGTTGTACGACCCATAGTCGAGGCCCTCCCCGCTCCATCCCACCTGTGGCGGCAGGGGCGCCCAGCCGACCCAGCCGTCCCCGTAGCGCCACGCGACCCACGCCGGCGCCCAGACGTTCCCCGGCACCCAGAGCCAGCCGTAGTAGCTGTCCCAGGTCCAGCGGCCGTAGTGGTAGACCGCCCAGCCCCAGGGATCGTCGGAGAGCCAGGTCCAGCCATACGCGGTCGAGAGCCACTGGCCGTCCGTGTAGGGCCTCCAGCCGGCCGGAACGTCGTAGGGCGTCCAGACCCATCCGTAGGGGTCGACCTGGTACCAGGCGCCGTAGGGGGAGAGGGCGTCGTAGAAGTAGCCGTAGTCGGCGTCGTCGGAGGCGTAGTAGTCGGGCTCCGACTGCTGGTAGCTCGTTGCGGCGCAGCCGACAAGGCCCACGGTCAACACCAGGAGGAGCGCGAGGGCGTGGGATGAATGCCTCATGGCGATCTCCTTTCGTTCGACGAGTCTGTCCATACTCGAGATTACCCCGAAGGCGTGGCCCCCGTTGGCCGGATCTCCGAAATACTGTATAATGACGCACTTGCGTCGGCTCGTGGGGCCGGCCATCCGCTCCCCGGACCTGTCGAGCGGCCCACCGATTCGCCTGGACTCATGCCAGCACCTGACGATCCGCAGAGCGAGTCCCTCAAGACTCCGCCGCCCGCCAACGCCCCGGCCGTCCGGACGTGGGATCGAATCAACGCGCTCTTTCACGCCGCGCTCGACCTGGAGCCTGACGCGCGCGAGACCCTGCTCGCACGCATCGACAAGCGGGACCCGAAGCTCGCGACCGAAGTGCGCTCGTTGATCGCGTCCCACGAGGAAGCCGGCGAGTTCCTCGAGACGCCGGCCACGCTGCCGCTGCTGCAATCGATGGCGCCTGGGGATCGGCTCGGTCCGTATTGCATCGTCGAGGAGATCGGCCGCGGCGGAATGGGCGTTGTCTACCGCGCGGTCCGCGACGACGAGCACTTCCGCAAGGAAGTCGCGATCAAGCTGATCGACCCGATGATGCGCTCGGACCAGATCCTGAAACGCTTCCGGGCCGAGCGGCAGATCCTCGCGATGCTCGATCACCCCCATATCGCGCGCCTCATCGACGGGGGGACTTCGCCGGATGGGAGCCCCTATCTCGTCATGGAGTACGTCTCCGGCAAGCCGCTTCTCCAGTATTGCAACGAGCGGCGGCTCGGAGTGGACGAGCGCCTTCAGCTCTTCCTGACCGTTTGCGACGCCGTGCAGTTCGCGCATCAGCGGTTGGTCGTTCACCGCGATCTCAAGTCGGACAACGTCCTGGTCATGGAAGACGGCTCGCCGCGACTCCTCGATTTCGGCATCGCCAAGCTGACGGCGAGTGGACAGGGCGAAGCGGTGGCCACGGTCACCGGACCCATGGGGCGCATGTTCACGCCCGACTACGCCAGCCCGGAGCAGATCCGGGGCGAGACGGTCACCGTGGCGAGCGACGTCTACTCCCTGGGCGTGGTCCTGTACGAGCTGATGACTGGAGAGCGGCCCCTTCACTTCGACACCCGCTCTCCGGAAGAGATCCTGCGCGTCATCACGGAGGAGGAGCCGGCCGTCCCCAGCGCGGTGGCGCGCGCGCGTTCCGTTGAAACGGCCTCGATGTTGGGCACGACGCCGCCGCGTTTGCGGCGACGACTCTCCGGCGACCTCGACTACATCATCTTGAAAGCGCTGGAGAAGGATCCAGGCCGCCGCTATCCCTCGGTCGATCAGCTCAGCCGGGACCTTCGCCTGTATCTGGACAATCTCCCGGTGCTGGGGCGCGGGCGGACCACGGGTTATCTCCTCTCGCGCTTGGTCCGTCGCCATCGAGTCGTGTTCGCCACGGCCGGTCTCGTGACCCTCGCTCTGATCGCCGGCCTGATCGGCACGGCGTGGCAAGCTCACATCGCCGGTGTGGAGCGGGATCTCGCGAAGCGAAGGTTCGAGGACGTGCGATCGCTCGCGCACGCCGTGGTCTTCGACCTGCATGATGCGATCGAGAATCTTCCCGGGTCGACCAAGGCCCGCGAGCTCCTGGTGATGCACGCCCTGCGATATCTCGACAACCTGAGCCAGGAAGCCGGGAACGATCCAGGGCTCCAGCACGAGTTGGGCGACGCCTACGGAAAGATCGGGGACGTACAGGGGCGGCCCGAGTTCTCGAACCTCGGCCGCACTTCCGACGCGCGGCGCAGCTACGAGCGATCGCTCGCGCTGCTTCGAGCCGCGGCGTTGGCCGCTCCAGACTCTCTGTACATCTCCCGTGATCTCGCCGTCACGATGCAGAGACTGGGCGACCTCCTGTTCCGGCTGGGCGAGCGGGACAAGGCGCTGAGCCTGCACATGGAGGCCAAGAACCGGATTCTCGCGGAGCGTGCCAAGCATCCCGACGAGCCTCTGCTCCTGGGAGATCTGGGTGTGGCGTCGGACAGGCTCAGCGATATCCGGCTGGCGGCGGGGGACACGCTTGGAGCCGTCCGAGAGGCGATGGAAGGTGCGGGTTCCGCGGAGACGCTCGCGCGTCAGGACCCAAGCGACCCCGGGCGGCGACGAAATGTCATGGTGGGCTATGCCAAGAGAGGAACCCTCCTCGCGGTGAGCGGGGACCGCGCGGGCGCTGCGCGGGATTATCAGAAGTCCGAGGAGCTCGCGCTCGAATGCGTCCGCGATCTCCCGGACCGCACCGATGTGAAGCGAGACCTGGCTGTCGTGTACAGCATGCGCGCCACGTTCATTGCGGACGATGGTGAGATCGATTCAGCGCTCGTGCTCTACGGCCGCAGCATGGCCATTTCGGAGGCGCTCGGCGCTGCCGATCCGAGTGACGCACTCCAGCAGGCCGACATCGCGAACGGTTACTTCGAGATGGGCGACATCCTCATGAAGGGCAGACGTTATCCGGAAGCCGAGGGCCGATTCGGGGAGGCTTTCAAGCGTTACAGCGGTCTCGCGGCGAAGGATTCCGGAAACGTCGACCTCCGGGCCCGCATGGCGAAGACGAGCCGCAAGGCGGGAGAGGCTTGCCGCGTTCTCGCGTCCAAGCGTTCCCCCGCGGCGTCCACCTGGCGGTTCAGGGCGCTCGATTGGTACGGCAAGAGTCTAGGTCTCTATCGAGACCTGGGACATTCCGGCGCGTTGGGTGGGGAGGAGCGCGGCGCTCCGACGGAGATATCGAAGGAGCTGGAAACGCTGCGTAACGCCCGGTAGATGCGCGCCCGGGCGGTCACACCTCACATCCAGCCTGCGCCCGCACAGGGGAAATCAAGAGCCCCGGCGGCGCGAGCTGCCGGGGCTTCGTGGTCCTTCGCTGAGGCGCGTCTCTATTTCCCGAGCGCGGCTGCCGCGGGAGCGGTTTCGCTGGGGCCCGTCGACGCCGCAGCCGGAGTCGCGACGGTATAGCCCTGGACGTACTCTCTCAGCCTGCCGTAGCGACTGCTGAACCCGAACGATCTCATCTCCTCGACCGCATCATCGGCGGTCCATCCGCAAGCTTCCATCCGATAGATGGCCGTCATCGCGCCCGTCCGGTCCTTTCCGGCGTGGCAATGGATGTAGGTTGGATATTGAGTCGAGTCGGTCACGACACTGAGGAACTGTCGCACCTGCTCCTTGCTCGGAGGGTCGGCAAAGAAGAAGCTCGAGCGCATCGGTAGGTGCACGTATTTCATGCCCGCCTGAACGACCAAAACGCTTTCAGCCGGGTCCGTCAGGAAGCTCACGACCGTTCGATACCCATGCTCCTTGAGATAGCGAATGCCCGCCGCTCCAGGCTCGCCGCCGCGTGCCAATCCCGGGCGGATCTCGGCGAATCGGATGATGCCGGCTTCGGGAATCGGGCGAGCGATGGTCTTCCCGGAACGCGTTGTGGCTGTGTAGGTTCCGGCGTAAGCCAAGGGGATGGACAGAGCGAGAATCGAGGTGAAGCTGAGGAGCACGGGCATGGCTCGA
>DATEOQ010000177.1:0-5757 GCA_035273905.1 Candidatus Eiseniibacteriota bacterium
CGCTCCGCATTGAAGAAGGGGACCCGCAAGAGTGCGCCCAAACGCGCCTTGGCGCCCAGGCGTCGGGTCCGCGAGAAAGCGTCCGCGATCCGGGTCCTGATCGCTGACAACCAACCCATCGATCGAGCTGGTCTCGTCGCCATGCTGGGCGCGCAGAGCGATTTCGAGATCGTGGGAGAGGCGGAGAGCACCGACCGGGTGCTCGATTTCCTCAAGCGCGCAACTCCGTCGGTCGTGCTCCTCGCTCTTCGGCTGCCGACCCCGAACGGCCTCTCCGCCCTCGCCCACATTCGGGGCAAGGGCTCCAGGGTTCCCATTCTCGCCATGGCGGAACGTGGAGAAGCGCAGTGCCTGGTTCTCAATCCGCCGGGCCGGAGCCGTTCGAGCCTTCCGGTCGTTCCGGCCGAGCACTGCATGACCGGCACGGACTGCCTCGAGCTGGCGGTGGCGCAGGGGGCGAATGGAACGATCCGACGCACGGCCGCTCCCGAGGATCTGTTTCGCGCGATCCGGACCGTAGCCTCGGGGATGGCCTGGTACGAGCCGCGGACGGCGCAGGCCATCATGAAGCATGCGCTGGCCGGCGAGACTCCTCGCGCCAAGCTCTCCGAGCGTGAGATCGAGGTCGCGGATCTGATCGCGGGCGGCCACTCGAACAAGGAGATCGCCCAGGCGCTCTTGATCAGCGAGCCCACCGTGAAGAAGCACGTGGGGCACATCCTCGCCAAGCTCAAGCTCCTGGACAGGCTCCAGATCGGCCTCTACGTCGCCCGCAATCCACTCGTGCTGGGAACGCGCGAGCGCTAGAGCAGGATCGCAGAACGGACCCGAGGCCGCGCGGCCCCGGGTCCGTCTCGTTTCTGGCGCGTTCGCTCGAGTTCAGGGCAGCGGCTGCAGGCACTGCTCCGAGAGCCGGTACGAATCCGGTCCCGGCGACGACACCTTGAGATTCGACATCAAGAGTTCCGCGCCTCCGTTCTGAGGACCGATCCGCTTCACTCGCGCGGTCACGAGCTGGCTGCCCGTGGGATCCAGATTTCCCTGCTGCATGTCGCTGATGTTTGCGGTGAACGGTTGTCCCACCGGCGTCGGCGGGTTGGTGGTGATGTCCACCGGGGTCACGGTGAGCTTGCCCGACACGCGCGCCTCGAAGTCGTACCGCCCCGTGGCGTCGACCGTGGATGTGCGGTTGAACTCGACCGGTCCCGTCACGTACACCCAGTCGAACGGCCCGTCCGAGCAGAGCGGCTTCGGGATCGCCTGATGGAAGTCGATCGTGAACGCGTCGGTCGCGGTCCCCGCCTGGATCGGCGCTTCGCCCGCGAGCTGGAACACCGCCGCGCGCCCGTCCGACGCGAGCGGCACCGATCCCTGGATGGGAGGCGCCGGCCCCTGGATGAGCCCAATCAGCTCCGCGGGGAGCTGGTTGTAGATGAAATCAGGGATCTCGCGGAACGACGGAGCCGCGTTGATCGGACCGGTCAGAGCCGGCGCCGCGCCTAGAAGGCCCGTGCGCGCGAGATCCACCGTGACGATCTGCTGCGCCACTTCCCAGCTCAACACCTGGTGACTCGTCGTGCCGGGGATGAGTGCTTCGAAGTGCGCTGCGCCGAGGGTGACCACACCACCGGAGCCGTCCGCGATTCCAGTCCGGAACAGACGCAGATGGGTGCGCACCGGGCCATACGACCCGAGCTGGAGCTGAATCACGCTCCCGGACCATCCCGGTCCGTCGGTATAGGCCGTCTGCACGTCCCCCTGACAATCGCTCCATCGGCTGTTGAACGGCGGCGCGTCGGGCAGGCCGTACGCCGTGCGATCCCCGTCGAGGCCGAGGAGCGCGGCGCGAATGCGCACCGGATCCGCCTTGCCGAGGAAGATCAGGTTGATCGGATCGGACGGCACGCCGTTCAGCGACTCACCCGTATAGGGCCAGATCGTCGCCGTCTTGCCGCCGCCCATGTCGATGGGAACCAGGCCGGCCGGTGGCACCGAGCCGTCCTGATCGAGCGTCGGGGGAGCGTTGAGATCGATCCCGTTGTCCGTGAGGGACCCCGTGATCGTCTGCGCCTTCTCGGCGTCGCGCGAGCAGGCGGGAATCGAGACGAGGACGAGGAGTGCGAGCGCGAGGTGCCGCGCTTGCGGGAACAGCCTGCGAATCGTGTCCATGAAATCCCCCCTGATTCGGTGCGAACGTCCGGCGCCGAGCGGCTCCGCGTCCAAAACGGAGAACGAGGGGGAAGGGGGAAAGCGCACGCGGGGGTTTAGGCGGGGTCGGGCTCCTGGAGCGCTTCGCTAAGTCTCGCGTCGCGCGCCCGTTGTAGATACTCGTGGGCGAGGTCCTTGCGGCCCACGGCATTGGCGGCCCGGGCCAGCTCCAGGTGGGAGATCTCGGGCTGGCAGCACCAGAGCCACATGAAGTTGAAGCCCGCCTGGCTCCGTTCGAGATTCACGGCTTCGTCCAGAAGAGCGGCCCCGGATCCCGACTGAGCCAGCCCGGCCAGGGCCTGGACGAGCAGATGCCCTCCGCCGAGTGCCTTCGGACGTCCGCGGAAGAGGAGCACGGCCTGCTGGAACGCGGTGCGCGCCGCGTCGATGTCTCCCTGCCGCAACGCGGTCCGCCCAAGGCTCACGAGGCAGACGCCGCGAAACGTGTCGCGATACATGTGGTCGGTCTGTTCCGACGACGCGAGCCCGTCGAGCGCGCTCCGCCGCGCGGCGTCGAGATCGCCGCGACGCCGCAAGCATTCGGCCGCGTGCCCTCCGGCTCCCGGCGTCGCGCCAAGCGAGCCGCTCCGCTCCCCTTCGATCGCCTTCCCGATGCACCACAGGGCTTCGTCCATTTGATCGATCTCGCCATACGACCATCCGAGGCCGAGCCACGCGAACCAGTAGACGCGGCCGGCCCCGATCGCTTCGCGGAAGTAGCGGATCGCCTCCTCGTGCTCGCGCATCATCTCCTTCGCGCACCCTGCGAAGTAGAAAGCCTCGGGCAGACCGGGCTCGAGCTCGAGCGCACGCTGCAACGCGACGATGGAGGCGGGAGCGTCCTGCCGTCGCAAGGCCACATAGCCCAGCCAGACGTGCGGGCTGCCCAGCTTCGGGTCCGCTTCGATGGCCCGCCGAGCGTAGCGCTCCGATTCCTCGAGGTTGGCGGGATCGCTCGTGAAGGGAAAACGGAGCGACCAGATCTCCGCGAGCCCGTTCAGTGCGAGCGCGTTCTTGGGATCGATCCGGATCGCCTCCTCGAAGAGCTCCTGCGCCTCCTGGAACGTCCCCTTCTCGAGCTGGTTGGTGAGCCGGCGTCCGCGCGCCGTCAGCTCGAACGCGCGCACGTCGGGCGAGCCTCCGGAATCGGGAATGGGCGATGGCGCGACCAGATTGAGCTGCGTGGTCACCGCCTGAGCCAGCCGGTCCTGGACCTCGAAGATGCCGTCGACGGTGCCGTCCACCTTCTCGGACGCCACCATCCGTCCCGTGGGCACCTCGGTCAGGCGGGCCACGACCCGGAGCGAGGGGCCCATGCGCTGGATGCCGCCCGAAAGCACCCAGCGGCAGGCGAGGCGATGCCCCAGATCGAGCGCGTCGACGATGGCGCCGCCCTGCGCCAGCGCCGATCGCGCCTGGAGCAGCTTCTCGCGCGAGACCACGTGAAGGCCCGGGACGCGAGCGAGGTCGGAGGCGAGGCTCTCCGCGATGCCGCTCGTCATCCAGTCGTCCTCGGGGCGCTTGGTCACGTTTTCCAGATCGAGCACCGCCAGCGTATCGGGGAGCGCGCTCGCCGACGAGTCGCCGCGAAGCCGACGCACATCCGAGAGAAACGCGGGGGCCGAGGGGTAGCGATCTCCGGGCGAACGGGCAAGGGCGCGCGCCACCATCGTTTCGAGGTCTGGCGGGATCGTCGGTCCGCGGAGCGGAACGCGATCGCCCCCGAGGGTCGCGGCCATCCGCTCTGTCGCTGTGGCGCCGGGGAAGGCGGGGCGGCCCGCGATGCACTCGTGCAGTACGGCGCCGACGGCGTAGAGGTCGGCGCGCGCGTCGATCTCGAGTCCGCGGAGCTGCTCCGGGGCCATGTAACCCATCGTGCCGAGCACCTCGCCCTGGACCGTGAGGCGCGTCTGGGTCTTGTCGGACGCCGCCTCGACCACCGCGTACTTGGCGAGGCCGAAGTCGAGGAGCTTCGCCCCCTGGCCGTCCAGCACCATCACGTTCTCGGGCTTGATGTCCCGGTGGAGGACGCCCGCCGCATGCGCGTGCGCGAGCGCCTCGAGGATGCAGCCCGCGATGGCGAGCGCGCGATCGACCGGCATCGGCCCTCCGCCGAGCATCTGGCGCAGCGTGCGTCCCGCGACGTACTCCATCGCGAGGAACGGAACGCCGTCCTCTTCGCTCGCCTCGTAGAAGGTGGCGATCCAGGGGTGCTGGAGGCGCGCGAAGGCTTCCGCCTCGCGCCTGAGCCGCTCGCCGAAGGATGTATCGCCGCTGTGGAGGATCTTGAGCGCGACCGCGCGGCCCAGCGCGACGTCCTGGGCCAGGTAGACCTCGCCCATTCCGCCGGCGCCGAGGTGGCGCTCGATCAGATAGTGGGACAGCTTGCGACCGATCGCGCTATGCTGCGGGAACGGATCGCCCGACGACCCCATGATGGGAGGCCTCCACGTGAAGGACGACAGACACCATACCGCACGCCCCAGCGCCGCGACCATCGACGGCCCCCAGAAGCCGCCGCGTCCGCCGATCGGGCTTCCGCTTCTTCCCGACGGAAGGACCGCGCTTCCGAAGGGGAATCCCTGTCAGGGATGCGACCACTGCTGCCGCTACATTGCCATCCAGATCGACACGCCGCGCACAAAGAAGAACTTCGACGACATCCGCTGGTACGTGCTCCATCGCGGCGTCTCGGTCTGGATCGATTGGGATGGTGGCTGGATGCTTCAGTTCGAGACCCAGTGCAACTGGCTGAAGGACGGACGGTGCAGCCACTACGCCCTCAGGCCCGATCTCTGCCGCGAGTACGACCCGGCCGAGTGCGAGCGCTACAGCCATACCCCCGCGGAGAAGCGCCTGTTCCGGAACGAGCAGGACCTCGACGCCTACCTGGCCGAGCGCGAGGCGCGTCTCAAGAAACGCCGCGCGCGGGCGAACGGGGGGAACGGGAAGGCGAAGGCGAGCTAGCGCCCGCTCAGGGCCTCGTCTCGACGCCCCGCACGAGATCCAGCGGGTCGTGCACGCGTATGGGCGCGACGGACAGGAAGACCTGCGCCGCCTGCACGCCCATCTGGTAGCCCCGCACCGACGATTCCGCGCGCACCAGATCCACCACGCTCCAGGCATGGCTCCTGTGCTTGGGCTTGTCCGGATTGGAGAACTGGGTCTTGTGGCATTCCAGCGCGCGAAGCCAGTCGTCGAAGTACTCCCGCACGTCCACGATGAAGGTCGGCCTCATCCCGGGTGGGATGAAGTAGTAGTAGATCGCCTTGGCCTGGTAGGGATCGCCGGGGATCGGCGCTTTCCGGAGATGCGCCAGGTTGAACGCCTGCGAGACGAGGATTCCCGTCTTGAAGTGGTCGTTGTGACCAAGGCCACGTCCGATGGGGAGGTCGTAGTAGGGGCAGAAGATGACATCGGGCTTGTACTTTCGAATGATCGCCGCGACCGCGCACCGATTCTCGAACGTGTCCTCGATGCGACAATCGCCCAGATCCATGTTCTCGCGGATGTCCAATCTCAAGACTTTCGCAGCCTCGAGGCATTCCT
>DATEOQ010000178.1:0-3388 GCA_035273905.1 Candidatus Eiseniibacteriota bacterium
TCGACAGCGCGAGCGAGTCCACCACGATCATGGCGGTCGCCGCGGAGAAGCCGCCGAGGAACACGATGACGGAGGCGAGCCGGCTGTCGAAGAACAGGGGCAGGCGGAGGATGAAGCTGTCCGCATTGGCGCCCGCCTCCGGGAAGGTGGCGAGGCCGGCGAGGGCGATCGGGAGCACGAACAGGTTGATCAGCAGCAGATAGAGCGGGAAGGACCACGACACCGTGTGGACGTCCCGCTCGCGGGCGTTCTGCACCACGAGGACGTGGAATTGCCGCGGGAGCAGCATCACCGCCAGCATCGAGATCAGCAGCATGGCGGACCACCGGGAGAAGGAGGCGGTGGTCGGCTGGTCGAGAGTGAAGAGCCGCGACCAGTCCGGGTGCGCGGCGGCGCGGCCGAAGAGGTCGCCGATCCCGCCGAAGAGGCCCCACGTCACGTAGACACCGATGACGAGGAAGGCCACCAGCTTCACCACCGATTCCACCGCCACCGCGGTCATGAGGCCGGTCTGACGCTTGGTGAAGTCGAGGTTGCGCGCCCCGAACAGGATCCCGAAGAGGGCGAGGGTGCACGCCACGAGGAAGGTCGGGTCGAAGATGTCCAGCACCGACTCTTCCTTGAGGATCATGGTGAAGGAGACCGATACCGCCTTCAGCTGGAGCGCGATGTACGGGATCATGCCGCATACCACGAGGAGCGCCACCAGCGTCCCCAGCGGGGCCGACTTGCCGTAGCGGCTCGAAATGAAGTCGGAGATCGACGTGATCCGCTGCTCCTTGGCCACCCGCACCAGCTTGCGCAGGAGCACGGGCCAGAGGAGCGCGATGCAGGCGGGCCCGAGGTAGATCGTGAGGAACTCGAGCCCGCGGTTGGCGGCGAGCCCGACGCTGCCGTAGAAGGTCCACGCCGTGCAGTACACCGACGCCGCGAGCACGTAGGTGAGCGTCCGGATGCGGCCCCGGTTGAGCCAGCGCGAGCCCGCCTCGGCCGCCGAGGCCACCACGAACAGGAACACGAGATAGCCCAGGACGACGCCGAGGAGCCCGCCCTGGGAGATCGTCATCCCGGGTAGTCCTCGCGCGCGCGGGCGCGCCGGGCTTCCACCACGAGCACGACCACGATGGCCGCCCAGACGCCGAAGAGGTACAGGACGAGCGCGGGCACGCCGCCGATCAGGACGGGTCGGTTGGCGATCGACAGGAGCGGCCAGACCAGGCACGCTCCGAAGAGCAGGAACCACGCGACGATGCGCTCGGTTGCCTTCATCGGCGTGGCCGGATTATAGACCGGTGAGACGCCGCCGCGCGAGGTCGAGGAATCCCTCTTCGAGCTCGGCCGCCACCGCGGCGGCGACGTCTTCCGGGGTGCCCGCCCGCTCGGCATCCGGATCCTGCGTCCAGCCCTCGAGGTACGCGTCGGACTCGGTGGCCCCCTCGCGCATGGCCAGCCCGTCGATGAGGTCCTGGAAGCGCTGCGACAGCGGCAGGCGCACGGTGCCCCCGGGGCCGTCCGCCTCGACGAGGGAGGGGATGTCCTTCCAGCGGATGATGCGATAGCGCGCCACGCGTGTCAGGCCCCCCGCCCGTCTCGTATCATGCCGCCCATTCTAGCCAAAAGCCCCGCCTCGCCTTGACAAAGGTGGAGCGTCCCCGTACCTTCCGAGCGGGAGGACCATTCATGATCGATGTGAAGACGGCGGACCGGGAGCTGCACACCTACATCCGCCCGCAGACCTTCCCCGTCGCGATCCGGATGCTCAAGCCCGGCGAGCCCATTCCGGAGCGTGCCCGCCGTCCCGCGCGTGACTTCAAGAAGCTCAGCATGGCCTGTCAGGTCATCGACATGGCGCGGCGCTACGGCTGGATGATCGCGCTGACCCGCGAGGACCACATCTGCTCCCTCGGCATCACCGCGATCGGCTTCGACAAACCGCTGCCCATCTACAACGTGGGCACGCTGTGCGAGGGCATGTACACGGAGACGAAGGACGCCGGCGCCCGCTCCGAGGCCGCCATCGACAAGTTCGCGCCCGGCGAGTACGAGACTCTCCTCGTGGCGCCGCTCGATCGCGCCACGTTTGAGCCGCACCTCGTGTGCGTGTACGCGAATCCCGCCCAGGTCATGCGCCTCACCCAGGCCGCGCTGTGGAAGCGGGGTGGCCGGCTCACCTCGTCCTTCGAGGGCCGCGCGGTGTGCGCCGACATCATCGTCACCACGATGAAGACGGGCGAGGCGCAGGTGATCCTCCCCTGCTCGGGCGACCGCATCTTCGGCCAGACGCAGGATCACGAGATGGCCTTCGCGATCCCATGGGCGCGCATGGAGGAGATCGTCGAGGGGCTCCGTGGCACCCACAACGGCGGCATCCGCTACCCGATCACCCAGTTCATGGAGTACGAGGCCAAGCTGCCGCCGCGCTACATGGAGGTCAACAAGCTCTGGGACGCGGAGAAGGGCAAGAGCGCCCTCACCAACCGCGATCGAGTGGTGGCCGCGTACAAGCGCTCGTTCTCGGACCGCGTGCCCGTGTATCCCATCGTCGCGTCCTTCGCGGGCACCCTCGACGGGCTCAGCATCGAGGAGTACTGCACCAATCCCGTCAAGGCCATCACCGCGATGATGAATTACTACGAGCGCTATCAGCCGGATGTGGTGCTCGCATACAACGACCTCGCCAAGGAGGCGGAAGCCTTCGGCTGCGGGGTCAAGTACTCCGACTACGTGGTGCCGTCCATCGAGCGCCACGTGCTGGAGGACAAGGCCGACCTCGCCAAGCTCGTGATGCCGGATCCCTACAAGACGGGGCGGCTCCCCGGCTTTCTCGAGCAGTGCGAGGCGCTCGTGAAGGCGAAGCCGCCGGCGGCGACGGGGGCGGTGGCGGTGGGCCCGTGGACCATCGCAATGCTCCTGCGCAACCCCGAGATGATGCTGCTCGACACCTTCGAGGACCCGCAGTTCATCCACGACCTCATGCGCATCGCCACCGACTTCTCCAAGGCGTGGGGCGATGCCATCGTGAAGACGGGCATCGGGCTCTCGTTCTCCGAGCCCACCGCCTCCATCAGCCTGATCTCACCGGACAACTACCGCGAGTTCATCGCGCCCTACCACAAGGAGCTCGTGGAGCATTTCAAGGCCAAGAAGGTGGGCGTGACGACCCACATCTGCGGGACCACGTATCCGATCTACGAGGACCTGATCCAGTGCGGCTTCACCACGATCTCGTTCGATCTGGACCAGCAGGCGGACCCCGCGCTCCACGTGGACCAGCTCACCCGCTTCGTGGAGGTGGCCAAGGGCCGCGCGGTGGCCATCGGCAACGTGGACGCCACCAAGTTCGAGAAGACCACGCGGGAGGAGATGGAAGCAGACGTGCGGCGGTGCA
>DATEOQ010000179.1:0-8254 GCA_035273905.1 Candidatus Eiseniibacteriota bacterium
CGAGGCCATGGGCCGGCTGCACGAGGCGAAGATCCACGTCGACGAGACGCCGGCGCTCAACTCGCTGGAGGTGCGCGCGCGCGCGCGGCGGCTGAAGCGCGAGTACTCGAAGCTCGGCCTGGTGGTGGTGGACTACCTGCAGCTCATGTCCTCCACCTCGCAAGGCGAGAACCGCGCCACCGAGATCTCGGAGATCTCCCGCTCGCTCAAGGCGCTCGCGAAGGAGCTCCAGGTGCCGGTGCTCGCGCTCTCCCAGCTCTCGCGCGCCGTCGAGACGCGGGGCGGCAACAAGCGCCCCATGCTCTCCGACCTGCGCGAGTCGGGCGCCATCGAGCAGGACGCCGACGTGGTGCTCTTCGTCTATCGCCCCGAAGTCTACGAGACCGACCCGGCCAAGATGGACGGGAAAGCGGAGATCATCATCGCCAAGCAGCGGAACGGTCCGACCGGAAGCGTGGACCTCGCGTTCCTCCGCGAGTGCACCCGGTTCGAGAACCTCCGCGACGTTCCGGAGCCCCGAGGACCCGAGCCCCGGTGATCGACCCCGAGACCGCCGAGCAGGAAGACGCCGAGCTGGCCGCGGCTCCATGGCCGCAGCGCTTCCTCTTCGCGCGGCTGCAGAACGCGGGCGAGATCTTCCTCCTGGTCGGGAGCGCGCTCCGCGAGATGCCCTCGGGCGTCCGCAAGATCGGGCTCGTCTTCGAGCAGATGGCCTCGATCGGACTCGGCTCCATGCCGCTCACCGTGATCGTGGCGCTCTTCACCGGCGCGGTCGCCGCCGTGCAGGCGGCCTACCAGATGCGCGACTACGTCCCGATGATCTACCTCGGCACGGTCATCGGGAAATCGGTGGTCATCGAGCTGGGCCCGGTGCTCACCGCCCTCGTGGTGGGCGGACGCGTGAGCGCTGCGATCGCGGCGGAGCTCGGCTCCATGCGCGTGACGGAGCAGGTCGACGCGATGGAGACGCTCGGCATCAGCCCTGACCGCTATCTCGTGGTGCCGCGCCTCATCGCTTCCGTCCTCATGCTGCCGGTGCTCACGATCTTCGCCGACATCCTCGCCATCTTCGGCGGCTACCTCGTGTCGGTGTTCACGCTGGACGTGAGCGGCCACACGTTCACGAGCGGTCTCAAGCTCTACTTCAAGATCCAGGACGTCTTCTCGGGGCTCCTCAAGTCGGTCTTCTTCGGCGGCATCATCGCGACCATGGGGTGCTACTACGGGCTCCGCACGGAGGGAGGGGCCGAGGCGGTCGGGGACTCGACCACCCGGGCCGTGGTGGCCTCCTGCCTCATGATCCTGATCGTGGATTACCTGCTGGCATCCTTCCTGTTCCGGGTGCTCTTTGCCTGACAACGCGATCGAGTTCCAGGGAGTCTGGAAGCGTCTCGGGACGAAAGTTGTGCTCCGAGGTGTCGATCTATCCGTTTCGAGAGGAGAGTGCCTGGTCGTCATCGGGCGGAGCGGCTCCGGCAAGTCGGTCCTGCTCAAGCACGTGGTGGGCCTCCTCCAACCGGATCGGGGAACCGTGCGGGTGAACGGCATCGACGTCGCCAAGCTGGACGAAGGAGAGCTCCTCGCCCTGCGCGAGCAGATGGGGATGCTCTTCCAGGGGGGCGCCCTGTTCGACTCCATGGTGGTGGGCGAGAACGTGGGACTCGCCTTGCGCGAGCACACGCCCCTGCCCGAGCGTCAGATCGAGGAGGTCGTGGCGGAGAAGCTCGCGCTGGTGGGGCTCAAGGGCACCGAGGGGCAGCGGCCGTCGTCCCTGTCGGGGGGCATGAAGAAGCGCGCCGCGCTCGCGCGGGCGCTCGCGATGAATCCGAAGATCATGCTGTACGACGAGCCGACGACGGGGCTCGATCCGATCACGTCGGACGTCATCAATCGATTGATCCGGAGACTTCAAGAACGACTCGGGATGACCTCGATCGCGGTCACCCATGACATGAAGAGCGCGTACCATATCGCCGACCGCATCGCGATGCTCCATGAGGGACGCATCCACGCGGTCGGGACGCCGGATGAGATCCAGTCGACACGGGATCCGATCCTGCGCCAGTTCATCGAGGGGAGCTCGGAAGGCCCCCTCCTCCCCACGTAGAAGGGTCACGGATGAACCGAACGTCACGCCGGGCCGCCATCCAGGTCGGAGTCGCGGGCCTCCTCTCGATCCTGCTCCTGTTCGTCGGCATCGCCTGGATCAAGGAGTACCGGGTCGGGAAGCGGAAGAGCTACTACACCGCGCGCTTCGAGGAAGTGGGGAACCTGGGCGAGGGGGATCCCGTCTCCGTGCGCGGCGTGCGCAAGGGGGCGGTGACCGGGATCACGCTCGAGGACCAGGGCGTGCGCGTGGACTTCGAGGTCGACAAGGGCGTCGTGCTCCACCCGGACGCGCAGCTCCGCGTGGCCAACATAGGCTTCATGGGGGAGAAGTTCCTCGCGCTCGAGCCCGGCCAGGCGCCCGGACGCTACGACGGGCACAAGCCGATCCCCGGCCGCTTCCAGTCGGGCGTGCCGGAAGTGATCTCGGGGGCGGGCGATCTCCTCATCGAGACGACCGAGCTCTCGTCGCGGCTCAACCTCATGCTCGACGCGATCGACCCGGCCACGGTGGAGCGCGCATCGAAGAACTTCGAGAAGGCGAGCGAGGGGCTGAACCAGACCCTGAACGCGAACCAGTCCGACCTGCGCCAGGCGATCGTGGACTTCCGCGCCGCCGCGCACGACCTCCGCGCCATCGCGTCGGCGAACGGGGGACAGGTGTCGTCCTCGGTGAAGGACTTCGGGGAAGCCTCGCGGAAGCTCTCCCAGCTCTCGGACCAGCTCTCGACCACCGCGGTCTCGCTGGACCGCGTGGTGACGCGCCTCGACAAGGGGGAAGGCTCGCTCGGCAAGGCGATCGCCGACTCCACCCTCTACGTCGATCTCAAGGAAACGCTCCGGAACACGAACCAGCTCGTGAAGGACATCCAGAAGAACCCGAAGAAGTACATCAATCTGAGCGTCTTCTAAGAACACCCCACTTCGTCCTAGACTCACCCCCATGGCACCCAAGAAGGCCGCCCAGGCGCGCGAGGCGAAGTCCGTGTTCTTCTGCGCCGAGTGCGGCAACGAGAGTCCGAAGTGGTTCGGACGCTGCCCGCACTGCGACGCGTGGAACAGCGCGCGCGAAGGTCCGGGACGGCGCGAGGCCGCCCCCGCGCGTCGCGCGGGCTACGGCGCGTCGCCCGATGGCGTCTCCGCACCGCTCAAGCTCGATGAGATCGATTCGAGCGCGGAGGCGCGGTGGGTGAGCGGCATCGGCGAGCTGGACCGCGTGCTCGGCGGCGGACTCGTGCCCGGCTCGCTCGTCCTGATCGGCGGCGATCCCGGCATCGGGAAGTCCACCCTCGCGCTCCAGCTCGCGGCCGCGCTCGGACGCGCGGAGCGATCGGTGCTCTACGTCTCGGGCGAGGAGTCGCCGCGCCAGGTCAAGCTCCGCGCCGAGCGCCTCGCGCTCCGTGGCGGTCTGGACCGCCTCTGGATGCAGTCCGAGATCGACCTCGAACGCATCCTCGAGGAGGTCGCGCGGCTCCGTCCGTCGCTCCTCGTCGTCGACTCCATCCAGACGCTCTACCTGGGATCGCTCGACGGGGCCCCGGGCAGCGTGTCGCAGGTGCGGGAGTGCGGGCTCCGGCTCCTCCGGCTCGCGAAGGAACGAGGCCTTCCCATCCTCCTGATCGGCCACGTCACGAAGGACGGCTCGGTGGCCGGCCCGCGCACCCTCGAGCACATGGTCGACGCGGTCCTCTACCTGGAGGGCGAGCGGCATCACGAGTACCGGATCCTGGGGGCGGCGAAGAACCGCTTCGGGTCCACGCACGAGATCGGCGTCTTCACGATGCAGGGGGATGGGCTGGCCGAGGTCGAGAATCCCTCGGAGCGTTTGCTCAAGGACAGGGGCGAGGCCGTCCCCGGCTCCGCCGTCGTCGCCACGATCGAGGGATCGCGGCCGCTCCTCGTCGAGGTGCAGGCGCTGGTCGCGCCCACCCACTTCGCCAACCCGCAGCGCGTGGCCCAGGGCTTCGATCCGCGCCGGCTCGCCGTCGTGATCGCGGTGCTCGAGAAGCGCGCCGGGCTCTCGCTCGCGGGGGCGGACGTGTTCGTCAACGTGGCGGGGGGCATCCGGCTCGAGGAGCCGGCCGCGGACCTCGGTCTCGCGCTCGCGCTCGCGTCGAGCTTCCGGGATCGACCGCTCCCTCCCGATCTCGTCGCCATCGGCGAGGTGGGCCTCGGCGGCGAGCTCCGCCCCGTGCCCCAGCTCGAGCGGAGGCTCGCGGAAGCGCGGCGGCTAGGCTTTCGCGCCGCGGTCGTGCCCAAGCGCTCCCAGTTGGACGGCGCCACGGGCGCTTTCGGAGCGGCGAGCCTCCACGAAGCCATCGGACGGGTGCTCGACCCGGATCACGCGCGGTGAGCGTCACGTCCCGTCGCGACCTCGCCGTCGTGCTCGCCGGCGCGGGGGACGGTGTCCGGATGGGACCGCACGGCCCCAAGCTCCTGCTTGAGCTCGCGGGGCGGACCCTCCTCGAGCGCGTGGCTTCGATCTTTCTCGCGCATCCCTCCGTGGGGGAGCTGATCGCGGTCGTTCCCGAATCGCTCCTCGAGCCCGCGCGGCGCGCGCTCACGTCGCTTCCGGCGTCGTCCGAGATCCGCCGCGACGTCACCCCCGGCGGCCCCACGCGTCGTGAGTCGGTGGCCCGAGGGCTCGAGGCGCTCACGCTCGGTCTTCCCTACGTGGCGGTGCACGACGTGGCGCGCGCGCTCGTCGAGGAGCGCCTGATCACGCGCGTGCTCGAGACCGCGCGCCTCACGGGCGCGGCGATCCCCGCCGTGCCCTTGCGCGACACGGTGACCGAGGTGGACGCGGGGCGCGTGGTGCGGACGCTCGATCGCGCGCGCCTCTTCGGCGTCCAGACGCCCCAGATCTTCGCCGATGCTATACTCCGCCGCGCGCACGCGACCGCCCAGGCCGAGGGCCGGGACGCTACCGACGATGCCTCGCTGCTCGATGCGTCCGGGGCCAAGGTCGCGGTCGTCCCCGGAGATCCGATGAACCTCAAGCTGACCGAGCCGTCCGACCTCGCGATGTTCGAGTTCCTCCTCCGGCGCGGGACCACGTGATCGGAACCACGCTTCGGGTCGGCATCGGGTATGACGTCCACCGTCTGGAGCGCGGCCTTCCGCTCACGCTGGGAGGCGTGGCGCTCGCGCACGACAAGGGACTGCGGGCGCACTCCGACGGCGACGTGCTCGCGCACGCGATCGGCGACGCGCTCCTCGGCGCGGCCGGACTGGGCGATCTGGGCGCGCACTTCCCCGATTCGGATCCGAAGTGGCGCGGCGCGTCGAGCCTCGTCCTACTCGAGACGATCGCGGAGCGGCTGCGCGAGCAGGGCTATGCGATCGTGAACGTGGATGCGTCCCTGGTCGCGGAAGCTCCGCGGATCGCGCCGCATGTCGCCGCGATGCGCGAAGCGCTCGGCCAGGCGCTTGGAATCAGCGAGGCGCGCGTATCGGTGAAGGCGACGACCAACGAAGGCCTCGGAGCACTGGGGCGCGAGGAAGGGATCGCCGCGTGGGCGGTCGCGCTCGTGGAAGGGCGCGTGTGAGCGTGGAGGGAGCATGAAGATCGTCGTCCTCCTGGGCGGCAACACCTCGGAACGGGAAGTCTCTCTTCGCACCGGCGCGGGTGTCGCGCGCGCTCTCGAGAAGCTCGGCCACGACGTGGCGCTCCTCGACACGGGTACCGGGCAGTTCCTCAAGGATCCGGACCACGCGATGGCGCTCGGCGCGGGGCCGGCGCCGATCCATGGAATGCCCGCGCGGCGCGGCGAGCAGGGGCTCGACGTCTACGTCCGCTCCATCCCGCGCGCGGCCGACCTCGTCTTCATCGCGCTCCACGGCGGCGCGGGCGAGAACGGCACGCTCCAGGCCCTCCTCGATCTCGCGGGCATCCCCTACACCGGCTCGGGCGTCCTCTCCTCGGCGCTCGCGATGGACAAGGTGATGTCGAAGCGGATCTTCAAGGTCGAGGGCATCCCCACTCCCGAGTGGGTCGAGCGCTGGGCCCCGGAGGATCCGGCCGCAGCGTGGAATCCCGAGATCACGACCGAGGAGATCGCGCGGCTCAAGGGCTATCCGCTCATCGTGAAGCCGAACGAGGAGGGCTCGAGCGTCGGGATCACCCTGGTGAAGAGCGCGGCGGAGCTCAAGCCCGCGATGGAGGAAGCGCGCCGGTACGGCCGCCTCGTCCTGGTCGAGCAGTTCATCGAGGGACGCGAGCTCACGGTCGGCGTGATCGGACAGCGCGCGCTCCCGGTGGTCGAGATCATCCCCACCGCCGGCTGGTACGACTACGAGCACAAGTACACGTCGGGCGCGAGCCGCTACGAGTGCCCGGCCTCGCTCCCGCCCGCGGTGGCCGAGGAGCTCTTCGCGCTCAGCCTCCGCGCCTGCCGCGCCCTCCGCACGAGCGGCGTCGCGCGCGTCGACTTCCGTCTGGGGAAGGACGGCGTGGCGCACTGCCTCGAGGTGAACACGGTGCCCGGGCTCACGGAGCTGAGCCTCGTCCCCAAGGCGGCGCAGGCGGCCGGTCTTCGCTACGAGGATCTCGTGAAGGCGATCGTGGAATCGGCGCCGGTCCGCGCGGCGCGCTGAGGCATCCATGAGCGCTCCTGCCACGACGTGGTGAATCCCGTCCGGCACGCCCCCGAAGAGGCGTTCACGATGGTCGAGATCCTGATCCGGATCGGCATCATCATCCTGGCCACCCTGGTCGCGATCCGGCTCGTGTACCTCCTCATCGGCCGCATCGAGCGCGCGATCCGCTCCGAGGCCAAGGGAACCGAGCTCGCGCGCGAGAAGCGCGCCCGCACCATCGGCGAGGTGCTCCGCGGCTTCACCCGCGGCACCATCATCGTGATCGGGATCCTCATGTGCGTGCGCGAGCTCGGCCTCGACATCACCCCGGCCCTCGCGGCCGCGGGCGGATTCGGCGTCGCGGCCGGACTCGGCGCGCAGGGCCTCGTGAAGGATTGGATCGCTGGATTCTTCATCATCCACGACAATCAATTCGCCGTGGGCGACGTCGTGAGGACGTCGGGCGTGTCGGGCACCGTCGAGACGCTCACGCTGCGGCACACGGAGCTCCGGGACGGCGAGGGTTTCATCCATTTCATCCCGAACGGTGAGATCAAGGTGGTCACGAACCTGACGAAGAGCTGGTCCACCCCGATCGTGCGGATCCCGATCAGCCTGACGGAGGATCCGGGGCGCGCGGTCCAGATCCTCGAGGCGATGCTCGTCCAGTTCGCGGCGGGCCCCAAGGCCAAGCCGCTCCTTCTCGAGCCTCCGAAGCTCCTCGGCATCGACGACGTCGGGACGGGTCAGTTCACGATCATGCTCCAGGCGAAGACGGTTCCCGAGGAGCGGCTCGTGGTGTCGCGCCTGCTCCGGATGGCGGCGCTCGAGAGTCTCCGCGCCGCGGGCATCCTCGTGCACACGCCGGTCGCGGGCGAGCCCGGGGCCGCGCCGCAGCCGGCCGTGCCGGCGGACTCCCAGGCCCAGTCGGCCGCCGGGAGTGCGTCGTGAGCCTTCGCGTCTACGACGCGCGCCGCCGCGCGAAGATCCCGTTCGAATCCGCGCAGCCGGGCAAGGCGGGCATGTACGTCTGCGGCATGACGGTCCAGGACCGGCCGCACGTGGGGCACATGCGCTACGCGGTGGCCGGTGACGTGATCCGCCGCATCCTCGAGTCGCGCGGCTACGAGGTCACGTACGCCACCAACTTCACCGACATCGACGACCGCATCATCGAGCGCGGGAACAAGGAGGGCGTTCCGTTCGAGCAGGTCTCGGAGCGGAACATCAAAGCGTTCCTCTCGTACGCGGCGCTCCTCAACATCAAGCCCGCGACGGTCTATCCGCGAGCGACCGAGCACATCCCGGAGATCCTCGCGCTCATCCAGCGCCTCATCGATTCGGGGCACGCGTACGCGGCGGGCGGAGACGTGTACTTCGACGTGCGGAGCTATCCCGCGTACGGTTCGCTCTCGGGGCGGAAGGTCGACGACCTTCGCTCCGGCGTCCGGATCGAGGTGGAGGAGGCAAAGCGCGATCCGCTCGACTTCACCCTCTGGAAGGGAGCCAAGCCGGGCGAGCCGTCCTGGCCGAGTCCCTGGGGACCGGGACGTCCCGGGTGGCACATCGA
>DATEOQ010000180.1:0-4270 GCA_035273905.1 Candidatus Eiseniibacteriota bacterium
CAGCTCCTCGCGCTCCATCTGCGCGTAGGTGAGGATGATGACAAGGTCCCCCACGTGCGCGAGGCGCGCGGCGGGGCCGTTCAGGCAGACGACGCCGCTCCCGCGCGGGCCGCGGATGGCGTAGGTGTCGAAGCGCTCGCCGTTATTCACGTTGAGCACGTTCACCTGCTCCCACGGCTGGATCTGCGCCGCGTCCATGAGGTCGGCGTCGATCGTGACCGAGCCCTCGTAGTTGAGGTCGGCTTCGGTGACACGGACGCGGTGGAGCTTCGATTTGAAGACGGTCAAGCGCACGCGAGCGTTACCTCCCGGACGGCCTGGAAATGGGCGATGGGCGCGACGGACGGAACCGCGCAGCCCGGGCCGAGGATGAAGCGGGTGCCGCCCGATTCCTGGATCGCCTCCTTGGCTTCCTCCTGAACGGCGGCGGCGGAACCGTTCACGAACGTTCCTTCGTGATCGATCCCAGTCAGGAGCGTCTTCTGCGTCCGCTGGCGGAGCGCGGCGATCTTCGGGTTTCCTTCCCCGTGCGCGTCCCACGAAATCACCCCGACGGGATAGTCGAGGTGGTCGTCCACGTAGGCGTTGGCGCCGCAGACGTGGATCACGTTCACGAGTCCGCCCGCCGCTTCCGCGAGCACCTTGAGATCGTACGGCCGGCCGAATTCAGCCATGAGCTCCCGGTCGATGTGGTCCGCGTTGGCCCAGTCGGTCGTCGCGAAGAAGATCCCCGACGCCCCGCGCGCCATCGTCTCGCGCACGAAGCCGGAGAAGGTCTCGGTGATCGCGCGGAGCGCCTCGTGCACCCGCTCGCCGTGATGCTTCATGTGGTCGACGAAGCGGGCGTCATCGTTGATGAGATCGGCCGCGATGGAGATCGGATTGAACACGGTCATCACCCAGTCGGTGTCCCCCTGAACGGCTGCGGCGATCCGCTCCTCGGCGTCGAGGTGCTCGCCGAGCACGCCCTTGGTCGGATCGAGCGCGCGGATCTTCGCCCAGTCGCCCGGCTCCTTCACAGGGCTCTCGACCACCTTCGGCTTGTCGAGCGGCCCCGTCCCCGGGCGCTTCGTCTTCGTTCCCCAGTCTTCGACGTGGTACGACGCGCGCGGGTTCACCTTGAGGAGGTCCCACTCGTAGGTCCGCTGGAACTCGAGCATGGCCTCGGCCAGAGCCTCGGCCGACCCCTCGCTGTGATAGAAATGCCGCCAGAAGCTGGCCGGCGGTCGGTCCGTCAGCTGGCCGAGAAGGGTGTTCCGTATGCGTTCACGATGGGTCATCGAAATCGCCTAATTGGGTGTCGTTTGGCCACCTTGAGAGGTGATCGCAGGGGGGTGTAAGCTTTGGCATCTTACACGCTCCCCAACCAATGCCACAAGCCCCCCACCCTTGGGAGGTCACGCCTTGTCCGCTCGGATTTGGATGTTGGGGATCGCTCTTGGGATCGTGTCGCTCCCCTTGGCAGCCAGCCCCCTATGGGCCGCAGACGACGGGAGCCCGCCGCATCGCCCATTCATCGTCGCCCTATCCGCAGGTGTGCACTCGTTCGAAGATAAGCTCGACCTCGAGAGCGACGTAGCGCTGGGATTCCGGGCGGGAGCCGGCATCAACGACCGGGTGACCTTCCTCATGGAGTACGTCTTCGCGGGGCCAGCAAGGAAAACAACGGGATCGCTCGCCCACGTTTCATCCCTGCGGGGCCTCGCCCAAGTCAGACTTCTCCGGAGTTCGGTACGTCCCTACCTCCTGGCCGGAGTTGGCGGGGTCCTGTTCAACTTCGACGATGCTGTGGATACGGCGACTGGAGCAGCAACATTTGGCGGAGGCGTCGAGGTCGAGCCATGGAGCAGGGTCTCGTTCTTCGCGGAGGGTTACGCTGACATTTACCGTGCGCGCAGCGTCAGCTACAGCTCAACTGGCGCGGTGCTCACGTCGACGGAACGAAGCACTGACACCGTTGGAGCGCTCATGACCGGCGTAGCCGTGGAGTTCTGATTGCGCGCACTGACGCTATTCACCCTATTGGCATGCCTCCTCGGGGTCATCTCATGCGCCGACATGCCGCTCGCACCGAGGGTCCTGGTGCACGTCGACGGTCAAGTGCTGGACCGTGACGGTGCTCCCATAGTCAATGCCGGGGTTACTCTGCTGCCCCTCGATCCTCTCCCCGAGAACCGACCCCCGTTCGGCCACGGGTTTCCGATCCTGACCACCAGGACGGATTCGAAAGGACACTTTCGAGTGGATCTGACGGAGGCGTCGTACCTGGTCGACGTGGAGCCTCTGGACTATCAGGGCTACCCAAATCTTCGTGTCAAACAACTTGTGATTTCTCGAGACTCCCCCAATCCAATTCTTAGGTACGAGGGAGTCTATTTGCGAGGCCGTGTCTTCGCGACGACCGGGGAGGAACTGGCGTTGATCAATGTCATCGCCGCGAGCTCCTCGCCGGCAACGAGCGTGTCCTATGAGGGGGCATCGCCGTTTCGTCTCCTTCTTCCCGCCGGCGAACAGTGCTACTTGAGAGTCGACGGGACATACTCATCCGGCCTTCCCACTCTGGATACGACGATCGTGATGAGTGACCACGATGATTCGCTTCAGATCTTCCTCGACGGGCATTACGTCCATGTCCATGTCACCACGAACCAGATCACGCCGCTTCCAGGGATTAATATCTACCCCCGTTCGCTGGCAACCATCTCTTCGTTGAGGAGCAGCATCACGGATCTGAACGGCGATGCATCTCTGTACTTGAGGAATGGGGATTACCAATTGAGCATGTACACTGGAGTATCGGGCATGGCCCCCTGGTCCTTTATCACCACGGTCCAGGGCGATCAATCGTTGGCTTATGACCTCACCCCGGTTCGTTTGACGGGGACGGTCCGGTCCAGTGCAGATCAATCGCCGATTCCAGAGGCGGGGATTGGGGTGAGCGAATCCGGATCCCTTCCTCAGGACTACCAGCCTCAAAGCTATTTTGAGGCAACCGACGCGGAAGGAACGTTCCTGCTCCTCGTCCGTCCCGGTATGACCTACAGGCTCAACGCTTTCGCGAACGGCTTCGGAACCTCTTCTGTGGATCTGAGCCTAGGGACGGATTCGACCGTCGACTTCGTGTTGAATCCGTATCCTGGTTTCGTCGCGAAGCGAGCCCTTGGCGCGAACGCGAGGACCACTCCGGGGAGCGCGACAAGAGCAAGGCGCTCGCCCTAGGCCAGCCCCTCCGGCGGGGCCAGATAGCCCCGGGCGGGGATCGTCTGGCCGGTGATGCGGGCGTAGAACTCCTCGTACATCGGGATGACCTTGCTCGCCTCGTAGTTCTCGACGGCGATTCGGCGCGATTCCTTCCCCATCGAGCACCGTAAGGGCTCGTCCGTGAGGAGCTCGATCGCGCGGCGCGCCATGCCCGCCACGTCGCCCACTGGGAGCATGTACCCAGTCTTCCCTTCCCGGATCAGCTCGGGGATGCCTTCGGCGGTCGTGCCGATGACGGGAACGCCCGAGGACATCGCCTCGAGCGCCGCCAGGCCGAAGCTCTCGTTCTCGCTCGTGAGCAGGAAGAGATCCGCGTGGCGGAGCACGTCCTCCACCGCGTCGAGCTGGCCGAGATAGCGGATGTGCCGCTCCACGCCGAGCTCCACCGCAAGATCGCGGCTCTTCGTGCGCTCGGCGCCGTCTCCCACCATCAAGAGCACCGAAGGCACCTCGCGCCGCACCGCGGCGAACACGCGCACGACATCCTCCACGCGCTTGCTGGGGCGGAAGTTCGAGATGTGGACCAGGACGCGCTGGTCCTTCCGCGCGAAGCGCTCCCTCGGGCAGGGATCGTCTCCGTTGCGCGGGCGATAGCGCGTGGTATCGATGAAGTTCGGGATGACGTTGATGGCGCGCTGCGGATGGAAGACCTCGACCGTCTTCCGCTTCAGATAGTCGGAGACCGCGGTCACGCCGTCGCTCTGGTCGATGCCGAACCGCGTGAGCGTGCGGAACGACTGGTCCGATCCGACAAGGGTGATGTCGGTGCCGTGGAGCGTGGTGGCGATCCTGAGCTTGGTGGACGCCGCGACCTGCCGCGCGAGATACGCGCAGACGGCGTGCGGGATGGCGTAGTGCGCGTGGAGCACGTCGAGGCCGTGCTCGTCCGCGATCTCCGCCATCTTGGCCGACAAGGCGAGCGTGTACGGCGGGTACTGGAAGAGCGGATACGAGATGACCTGCACCTCGTGGAAGAACACGTTCTCCTGATAGCCCTTCAGCCGGAACG
>DATEOQ010000181.1:0-3002 GCA_035273905.1 Candidatus Eiseniibacteriota bacterium
GATCCGGAGAATCGTCGTCTCGTCGAAGGGCTTCCCCACGAGCTGGAGTCCGATCGGGAGTCCGCTCTTCGTGAAGCCCGCCGGGAAGGAGACCGCCGGAACGCCGGCCAGGGACGCCGGGATCGAATAGATGTCGTTCAGGTACATGGCGAGCGGGTCGTCCGTCTTCTCGCCCAGCTTGAACGGAGGCGTGGGAGTCACGGGAAGGAGGATGGCATCCGCCATCCCGAAGGCCTCCGTGAAGTCGCGCCGGATGAGCGTGCGCACCTTCTGCGCCCTGAGGTAGTACGCGTCGTAATAACCCGCCGAGAGCGCGTACGTACCGAGGAGGATGCGCCGCGTCACCTCGCGCCCGAAGCCAAGGCCGCGGGTCGCCTCGTACATGCCCTTCAGGTCGCCGTTCCCCGCCCGAAGCCCGTAGCGCACGCCGTCATAGCGCGCGAGGTTGCTCGAGGCCTCGGCCGGAGCGATGAGGTAATACGTGGCGATCGCGTGCTTCGCATGCGGAAGGGCCACCTCGGCCTCCCCCGCGCCCAGGCGCTTGAGCTCCGCCCGGACCGCGTCGAGGCTCGCCCGGATCTCCGGATCGAGCCCCTCGCTCAGGAGCGCGGACGGAATTCCGATCGTGAGTCCCTTCACCCCACGCTCGATCTCGTCCAGATCGACCGCCTTCGCCTCGGGGCGGCTCGTCATGTCGCATTCGTCTCGCCCGGAGATCGCGTCGTAGAGGAGCGCCGCGTCGCGGGCCCCGCGGGCGAGCGGTCCGATCTGATCGAGCGACGAGGCGAACGCCACGAGGCCATAGCGCGATACGGACCCGTACGTGGGCTTCAATCCAACCACCCCGCAGAACGCGGCCGGCTGACGCACCGAACCGCCGGTGTCGGAGCCGAGCGCGAGCGGAGCTTCGCGAGCCGCGACCGTCGCGGCCGAGCCGCCGCTGGATCCGCCCGGGACGCGCTCGAGGTCCCACGGATTGCGCACGGGCTTGTAGGCCGAGTTCTCGTTGGAGGAGCCCATCGCGAACTCGTCGCAGTTGGTCTTCCCGAACAGGACGGCGTCGGCGGCGCGGAGCTTTTGGATCACGTGCGCGTCGTACGGCGGGAGGTATCGTTCGAGGATCAGGGAGCCGCACGTCGTGGGCACGCCGCGGATGCAGATGTTGTCCTTGATCGCGACCGGGACGCCTGCGAGCGGGCCGAGCGTCTCGCCCTTCGCCTTGCGCTCGTCGACGCGCGCCGCCTGGGCCAGGATGGTCTCCGGATCCAGATGGAGGTAGGTGCCCAGCCGCTCCGAGGTCTTACCCGTACGAGCGAGGAACGCGCGCGCGATCTCGCCGGCGCTCCTCGATCCCTCGCGGACCGAACGGGCGAGCTCTTCGGCGGTTTCGTGATGGATCGGCGCGCTCATACGACCCGCGGCACCCGGAAGTAGTCCCCCTCGCGATCGGGGGCCTGCTCCAGGGCCTCCTCGTGGATGTCCGAGGGCTTCTCCTCGTCGGGACGGAGCGGCGGCGGCTCGCCGGCGGCGACGGTGCTCGTGGGCTCGATGCCATCGACGTCGAGCTCCTGGAGCTGCTCGACGTAGGCGAGGATGGCGACGAGCTCCCGCACGTAGCGCTCCTCGTCTTCGGGGGCGACGCGAAGCCGCGCGAGCGCTGCGATCTTCCGGACGGTGCCTGCGTCAATCGGCATGGCTCAGCTCCGCGAAGGCGGCCAGGATCTTCTTCGTCCCCGCGCGCCGGAATTGCACCGTGAGCTTGGCCCGCTCGCCCACGCCCTCGCACGCGACGACCACGCCTTCACCGAACTGGGGATGGATGACGCGCACGCCGACGGGGCTCGGCGAGCCGGAGCGGCTCGACTTCCCCGACGATGCCCCCGCGTAGCGGCGCGGAGATACCGGGCGTGCCGTCTGCCAGGGCTCCGCCTCCTCGACCTCCAGGCACTCCCGCGGAATCTCGGCGACAAAGCGCGAGATGCCGCCGCCCGAAGCGTTCCAGCTCCGGCGGTAGTGGGCGTGGAAGAGATGCACTTCCTTCCGTGCGCGCGTGATCGCGACGTACAGAAGGCGGCGCTCCTCTTCCAGCTCCGCCGGATCGTCGAGCGCTGACGCGTGCGGCAAGAGTCCTTCCTCCATTCCGGCGATGAAGACGACCGGGAACTCGAGCCCCTTGGCCGAGTGGATGGTCATGAGGTTGACCGTATCCTCGCCTTCTTCCCAGAGATCGACGTCCGTGAGGAGCGATACCTCCGCGAGGAATCCTTCCACGCTCGGCTCCTCGACACGGCGCGCATAGGCTTCGGCGCCCGCGATGAGCTCCTCGACGTTCTCGATCCGCTCCGCCGCCTCGGCCGGATCCTCCTCCTGGAGGTACTCCCGGTATCGCACGCGCGCGACCAGCTCCGTGACGCATGCGGGGGGCGAGAGCGCGAGGAACGGCTTCATGGACTCGAAGAGATGCCCGACCTCGAGGAGCTTTCGCGCGGAGGTGGGGCCGACCGCCTGCGCCAGCTCGGGATGCGCCAGGGCCTCGGGAACCGTGAGGCCGCGCGCCTCCATGAACTCGCGCAGGCGGTCCACCGTGGTCTTCCCGATGCCGCGCCCGGGAACGTTGATGACGCGGAGCCAGGCGACCGTGTCCCGCGGCTGAACCACGGCCCGAAGATAGGCGAGCACGTCCTTCACCTCGCGCCGCTCGTAGAACGAGATGCCCCCCGTGATCTGGTACGGGATCGCGGAGCGGCGGAGCGCGTTCTCCACGGCGCGCGACTGCGCGTTGGTGCGGTAGAGCACGGCGAAGTCGCGGTTCGAGCGGTCGTCACGCCGGCGCGCCTCGAGAAGGAGGGACACCACCTTCTCTCCCTCGGCCTCCTCGTCCGGAAGCACGTGGAGCATGAGCGGGTTCCCGGCCTCGTTCTCGGTCCAGAGCTCCTTCTCTTTCCGGCCGACGTTGTGCTTCACCACGCCGTTCGCGGCGCGAAGGATGGTCTGGGTGGAGC
>DATEOQ010000182.1:0-2629 GCA_035273905.1 Candidatus Eiseniibacteriota bacterium
GCCGCGTCGTCTGGCGCGCGTGCGACGTGCGGCGTGAAGCCGACGTCGAGACCCTCTTCCTCGCGGCCGACGAAGCGTTCGGTGCGCTCGACATCCTCGTGAACAACGCCGGCGTGGGCATGACCCGGAAGCTCGAGGAGACCACGCTCGCGCAGTGGAACACGGTGCTCGAGACCAACGTCACGGGCGTCTTCCTCTGCTCCCGTGCCGCCATCCCGCGGATGCGCCAGCGCGGCGGCGGCTACATCATCAATCTCTCGAGCCTGGCGGGGAAGAACGCCTTCCCGGGCGCGACCGCGTACAACGCATCCAAGTTCGCGGTGAACGGGATGAGCGAAGCGCTGATGCAGGAGATCCGTTACGACGGCATCCGCGTGAGCTACGTGATGCCGGGCAGCGTGAACACAGGCTTCTCGAGCGGCGCCGGTCCCGACCCAGCTCAGCCCTGGAAGCTGAGCGCGGACGACGTCGCGCGGGTGGTGATCGATCTCCTCCAGCACGACACACGCTCGCTCCCGAGCGCGGTCGAGATCCGGCCCAGCCGTCCGCCGAAGAAAAGCTGAGCACACCGATACAACTGGGTGAGCCCAGGAGCCAGGATTCGACATTGAGAATTATTCCCGAGCGACAGACACTCGAAGTCGTGCGAACGTTCTCGGACAAGTCGGAGCAGCCACGCTAGGAGGGTCGATGCAAGTCGGGATGATCGGGCTCGGTCGGATGGGGGCCAACATGGTGCGGCGGCTCATGCGCGGCGGGCATGCGTGCGTGGTCTACGACCGCTCGCACGACGTGGTCTCCGGTCTTGCGGGTGAGGGAGCGACCCCGGCCTACTCGCCCGAGGAGCTGATCAAGAAGCTCGAGCGTCCCCGCACGATCATCATCATGCTGCCGGCGGCCGCGGTCGATAGCACGATCCAGGCGCTCCATCCCAAGCTCGAGCGCGACGACGTCATCATCGACGGCGGGAACACGCACTATCACGACGACATCGCGCGCGCGGAGCGCCTGGAGAACAGCGGCCTCCACTACGTCGACATGGGAACGAGCGGCGGCGTGTGGGGGCTGGAGCGGGGCTTCTGCCTCATGATCGGCGGCGAGAACGAGGTGGTGAAGCGGCTCGATCCGATCTTCGCGACCCTCGCCCCCGGACGGGGCGACATTCCGCGGACCCCCGGGCGCGAGCGAATGGGCGGGACCGCCGAGCAAGGCTACCTTCACTGCGGACCGGCCGGCGCGGGGCACTTCGTGAAGATGGTCCACAATGGCATCGAGTACGGGCTCATGGCCGCGTACGCGGAGGGGCTCAACATCCTCGGCGCCGCCAATGCCGGGATGAAGGAGCGGGACGCGAATGCCGAGACCGCGCCCCTGCGCTACCCGGAGCACTACCGCTACGAGATCAATCTCGCCGACGTGACGGAGGTGTGGCGGAGGGGAAGCGTGGTCGCGTCGTGGCTCCTCGATCTCACCGCGCAGGCGCTCGCCCTCAACCCGGGGCTCTCGGGCTTCGAGGGGCGTGTGTCCGACTCAGGCGAGGGGCGCTGGACGCTCGCGGCCGCGAACGACGAGGGAGTGCCGGCGCACGTGCTCGCGGCCGCGCTCTTCGAGCGGTTTGCTTCGCGCGGCGGGGACGACTTCCAGAATCGCGTGCTCTCGGCGATGCGATACGGCTTCGGCGGACACCTGGAGCCGAAAGGCTAGGTCCAGAACCACCCGGTGATCGTGCCGATCAAGGCCGCGCCGAGCACGCAAAGCCCCAGGTAGACCGCCGCGCCGCGCGGCCCGAGCCACCGTCCAACAACACCGAAGGTCAGCACGTTCACGATGGGGACCGAGAGAAGCATCGCCACGCCCGGTCCGCGCCCCATGCCTTTGGCGAGGAGCTCTCCAGCCAGCGGCAGCTCCGCCCCCGAGCAAAAATAAAAGGGCACCCCCGTGAGCGCCGCGGCGATGGATCCGATGACGCTCTTCTGCCCGTACAGCAGGCTGACGATGTGGCGCGGTACGAGGACGTCAACGACCGCGGCGAGCGCAAGGCTGACGAGCACCCAGGGGGAGTACTCCAGAAGCTGCCCGCGCAGCCGACGCAGAATCGTGACCCATCGTGAGCGTCGGATCGGCGTCACGTCCAGATCCGGCGCGGGACCCAGGGCGCCCGCGGTTCGTCCGCCGGGGCTCTCGGCGGAGCGACCCGACTCGTTGCGCAGTGCTCTCACCGCGGCGTAGCCCACGGCGAGCCCGAAGACCACCGACGTCACGAAGCGCACCACCATCCATCCGAAGCCGAGCACCTTCCACGTGAGCAGAAGTACCGGAACGCTCACCGCCGCTCCAGCCGTGAGAAAGGCGAACGTGTGCTTGAGGTCGCTCCCACGGCGGCGAAGCGACACGGCGAGCGGCACCATGCCGCACGTGCATAGGGGCAGCAGCGCCCCCGTGGTCGAAGCGACCACCATGGTCGCGGGGTGGCGCCCGGTGAGGAAGCGTTCGATGGTCCGGTTGGACACGAACTCCTCGAGCACCGCGGCCAGGACGAGCGCGAGGAAGAAGAGGGGCAGGATCTCGAGGGCGGCGTCGCCGAAGACGCGCGCCATCGACGCGACGGTGGTGGTGAAGTCCATGGGGC
>DATEOQ010000183.1:0-2802 GCA_035273905.1 Candidatus Eiseniibacteriota bacterium
CGGCTTCGGCTGGTACAACGTCGAGTTCATCGCCAAGCATCTGGCGCATCGCCTGGGCAAGAAGCCGAACGAGCTCCGCATCGCCTACCTCTCCGAAGATTCCTCCTACGGCCAGAGCGTGACGGAGACGGCGCGCCAGCGCGCCAAGCAGGAATTCGGGATGCAGGAGACCGGGGTGGAGTACTACACCTTCACCACCAACGACCTGACGTCGGTGATCCTCAAGCTGAAGGGCCAGAACCCCGACATCCTGCACCACATCGCGCGCAACCAGGACGCGATCCTGTTCTGGCGCCAGGCGCGCGAGCAGAACTTCGAGGTGAAGGCGGTGGTCCACGCGGGCGCCACTGGCTACGGCTCGCCGGATTTCGGCAAGGCGTTCGGCGCGGACGGCAACGGCCCCTTCGCCCTCCTCGAGCCCGGTCCGGGCTTCGTCATCGACAAGCTGCGGCCGGAGGGGCAGCGCATCGAGCGCGCCTACCGGGAGGCGGTGAAGGCCAAGACCGGGAACGAGATTGCGGGCGGCCATCAGCTGGCGGGCGGTGGGCTCTGGGTGCTCAAGCTCGTGCTCGATGCCGCCAAGACCGACGATCCCGACAAGTTCCGCGCCGCCGTCATGGCGCTGGACATGCCCACCGGCACCGGGCTCAACGGCTGGGGTGTGAAGTTCGACGAGTATGGCCAGAACTCGAACCCGCGCGTGCAGCACTACATGCTCCAGTGGCAGAACGGGGCGCTCGTCACCGTGTGGCCGGAGGAGTTCACGACCCTGCGCGGCAAGTGGATCCCGCTCGGCCCGTGGGACCAGCGGAAATAGCGATCGACTCCCGTTCTCGCATGAGCCTCGACGCCCCGGGCGCTCCCCGGGGCGTCGCGCGTTCGGCCGGCTCCGCCACGACCTGACGTGCACGTCATCCCTCAGCTCCTCGTCTCGACCCTCCTGCTGGGCGGCATCTACGCGCTCATCGCCGTGGGCCTCACGCTCATCTTCGGCGTGATGCGCGTGGTGAACTTTGCCCACGGCGAGTTCCTCATGCTCGCCATGTACCTCGCCTTCTGGTCCTTTGCGCTGCTGCGCCTCGATCCTTATGTGACGCTGGTGCTGGCGCTGCCCCTGATCTTCGTGTTCGGTCTCGCGAGTTATCAATTGGTCATGCGGCCGGTGATCCACGCCTCGCACAACGTGCAGGTGTTCACGACGGTGGGCCTGTCGATCGCGCTCCAGAACGTGGCACTGGTCCTGTGGACGGCGGACGCCCAGTTCGTCCGGACGCCGTACTACTCGGTGGTGGTGCGCCTCGGCAGCGCCGCGTTCAACCTCGCCCAGCTCGTGGCCTTCCTGTTCTCGGTGCTCGCCACCGCCGCGCTGTTCGCCTTCCTCCGCTGGTCGTACACCGGCAAGATCATGCGGGCGACCGCGCAGGACCGCCAGGCCGCGTCGCTCATGGGGATCGACACCGGGCGCGTGTACTCGCTGACGTGGGCGGTGGGCGTGACATGCGTGGGCGTGGCCGGCGTGCTGCTCGCGCCCGTCTATCCCGTGTATCCGACGGCCGGCCTCCAGTTCGTGCTCATCGCCTACGTGGCGGTGGTGCTCGGCGGGCTCGGTGACATGGCGGGCGCGCTCATCGCCAGCCTCATCGTGGCCACCGTCGAGGTGGTGGGCTCGTACCTGATCGGCACCGCGTGGAAGGAGGTCCTCTACCTCCTTCTCTTCATCGCGATTCTCGTGGTGCGTCCCGCCGGCCTCTTCGGGCAGCGCGGCGCGGAGGCGCTCGGCACGTGACGGGCGCCCTGAAGAGCGTCTGGCCGGCGATCGCGCTGTTCGGGTTCGCGGCGCTGGTGCCCGTCTTCGTGCGCGACGCGTTCTTCCTCGACACGCTGATCCTCATCCTGCTGTGGGGGGCGGTGGCCTCCGCGTGGAACGTGGCGGGGGGCTACGCCGGGCAGGTGTCGCTGGGCCACTCCGTGTTCTTCGGCCTCGGCGCCTACTCCGCCGCGCTCCTCGGTACCAAGTGGAACCTCTCGCCGTGGATCGCGCTGGTCGTCGGCGCCGTGCTCGCCACCACGGTCGGCTTCGCCATCGGCTTCCTCAGCAATCGCCTCCGCGGCCCCTACTTCGTGCTCGCGACGATCGCGTTCTCCCAGGTGTTCCTCATCGCGGGCAGCCGCTGGCGCGGATTCACGTCCGGCTCCGAGGGCATCGCGGTGCCGTTCCGCCCCGGCCTCTGGACCCTTGGCCTCGCGGACAAGCGCGCGTGGGTGTACCTGATCCTCGTCCTCGCGGTGGGCGTCTACCTGGTGCAGCTCTACCTCGAGCGCTCGCGCCGCGGCTATCAGCTCGCCGCCGTGCGCGAGGACGAGGACGCCGCGCTGTCGCTGGGCGTGCCGGCGCGATGGCTCAAGGTCGCGGCCATCGCGGTTAGCGCCGCCCTCACGTCGATCTGCGGGACGCTCTGGGCGCAGTACGTCGGCTTCGTCGATCCGTTCTACGTGTTCTCGGTGGACCTCTCTGTCCGCTTCGCGCTCGCCGCGGTCACGGGCGGCCTCGGCACCGCCCTCGGTCCGTTCCTCGGCGCCGCGCTGATCACCCTCCTGGAGACGTATCTGCGCGCTCGCTTCGGCGGCATCGGCGCCGGGCTGGTGGGGATCTACCTGATCATCTACGGCGTGGCGCTCATCCTCGTCATGCGCTTCGCGCCCCAGGGCCTCGTGCCCTGGCTGGGGCGCTGGCGTCGACCTCGCGCGGCGGGCGCGGTTACATGAGCCTGCTCTCGGTCTCGGGGGTCAGCAAGCGCTTCG